>NZ_JBJGZY010000041.1:0-33312 GCF_054050755.1 Modestobacter sp. SYSU DS0511 | reverse complement strand
CCCCCCCCCCCCCCCCCCCCCCCCCCCCCCCCCCCCCCCCCCCCCCCCCCCCCCCCCCCCCCCCCCCCCCCCCCCCCCCCCCCCCCCCCCCCCCCCCCCCCCCCCCCCCCCCCCACCCCCGCCCCCCCCCCCCCCCCCCCCCCCCCCCCCCCCCCCCCCCCCCCCCCCCCCCCCCCCCCCCCCCCCCCCCCCCCCCCCCCCCCCCCCCGGGTGGTGCGGGTGGGGCGGGTGAGGGCGTTCCGGCCTGTCCTGCACTGGACGACGCGCCTGCCGACTGACCATGGGCGCTCACCACAGCGTCCGGGGGTCAGCGCATGTCACGGTCCGAGTCCGCCATCGAGCAGTTGCTGCAGCGGTGGGAGGCGAAGACCCCGGGCACCCCGGTCCGCCCGGTGGTGCAGCAGGCCATCGACCTCGGGTTCACCGTCGCCGAGCCGGGCGCCTTCGCCCGCTCCCTGCGCCTCGAGTACGACGCCCCGGCCGGCCGCTCGGTCACCCTGCACGCCGACGCCCAGCGGCTCACCGCCGTCGGCGCGGACGTGCGCGACCGGGCCGCCGCGCTGCCGGGGGCCGTGGTCCGACGCAAGGACGTCCAGTTCCCGTTCGACGCCGTCGACCCGGTCGAGGTGCTCGGGGTCCTCTCCGGAGCGACGGCGCCGGCCGCCACCGACCGGACCACCGCCATCCGCGCCGGGGTCGCGGCCGTCGCACTGCTCTTCATCGTCGTCGGTGCCGCCTCCGGTGGGTTCTCCGGCGGGCTGGTCATGGCCGGGCTCGCCGTCCTGCTGGTCGGCTTGGGCGCGGTCGTCGTCGGCCGGGCCCGCTGGGCGCTCATCGCTTCCCGCGCCATGGGCGCCGGGGTCGCCGCGGCCGGGGTCGCCGCCCTGGTCGCCGGCGCGGCCGCGCTGCCGCAGACCGACGCAGTCCCGGCCAGCGCCGAGACCGCGCCCAGCGCCGGCCCGACCACGTCCGCTGCCGACGACGAGGCCGCGATCGCCGCCGCCGAGGCGTCGCTCGCGCGCGACGAGATGGCGGAGGCCGCGAACGCGGCCGAGAACACCACCGGCCTCCTCACCGACGCCGACGCGGACGCCGCCGTCACCGCCGCCCAGCCCACCACCGCCCTCGCCGCGCTGGCCGCCGTCGAGGTCAAGGGCCGCGCGCCGAAGACCGGCTACGACCGGGACAACTACGGCTCCGCCTGGACCGACGTCGACCGCAACGGCTGCGACACCCGCAACGACGTCCTCGTCCGCGACCTCACCGCCGAGACGTTCAAGCCCGGCACCCGCAGCTGCGTCGTCCTCACCGGCTCGCTCGCCGACCCGTACTCCGGCACGACCATCGCGTTCCAGCGCGGCCAGGACACCAGCTCCGACGTGCAGATCGACCACGTCGTCGCCCTCTCCAACAGCTGGCAGACCGGCGCGCAGGGCTGGGACGCCGCCAAGCGCACCGCCTTCGCCAACGACCCGCTGAACCTGCTCGCCGTCGACGGCCCGCTGAACATGCAGAAGGGCGACGGCGACGCCGCCACCTGGCTGCCGCCGAACAAGTCCTACCGCTGCGCCTACGTCGCCCGGCAGGTCGCGGTGAAGCTGAGCTACGGCCTCTGGATGACCCAGGCCGAGCGCAACGCCATCGCCACCGTGCTCGCCACCTGCCCGGCCGAGCCGCTGCCCGGCGGCGTGGTCGCCAACATCCCCGCCCCGGCCCCCGCCCCGGCCCCGGCCCCGGCCCCGGCCCCGGCCCCGGCCCCGGCGCCCGCGCCTGCCCCCGCACCGGCACCGGCACCGGCGCCTGCTCCCGTACCGGCCCCCGTCCCGGCCCCGGCGCCTGCTCCCGCACCCGAGCCGGCCCCGGCCGGCCCGTCCTACGCCAACTGCACGGAGGTGAAGGCCGCGGGCGCAGACCCCATCTACCGCGGTCAGCCGGGGTGGCAGGACAAGTTCGACCGGGACAAGGACGGCGTCGCCTGCGAGTAGCCGCACTCCTGCGGGTCGCGTGTGACTGGCGGGACGAGTGGTGTGACGACTCGGCAACGGCGCCGTGATTCGGCGGTTTCTGTCAGCAACGTCCTCGATGCTGCGCAGCAACACGGCTGCACCGGAGTCAGGAGAAGCGGGATGCGCGGGATCGTCGTCATCGACCAGCCGGTCGAGGACCGGGTGGTCGGCTGGCACGTCAACGTCGGGGAGGGGCTCGAGTCGACGATGGCGGGCGCGTGGGTGCTGCCGTCCGACGACGACCGGATCGCCCGGTTGCTCGTCGGCCGGATCCTGGTGCCCACCGAGAAGGCCTCGCTGCGGTTCGGCCCCGGTGCCGACGCCGCCGCCCTGGCGGTGGCGATCGTCGCCGAGACCAGCGCGCTGGACGCTGCCTTCGCCGCGCACGTCGCGTCGCTGCCGTCGGCCAAGCGGAGCCTGGTCACCCCGCGCTGGCCGCGCATCCCGACCCGGCCGCGGCCGGAGACCGCCGGCGACCCGCTGGCCAGCGACGCGCTCACCCTGGCCCGCTGGGTGGCCGAGCTGCTGACCGCCTGGGACCGGATCGAAAAGGAGCGGCTCACCCGCCCCTTCCTCGCCCCTCGCGGCGGCGAGGCCACCCGGGCGCTGCCGCCCGGCTGGCCGACCGTCGGCCGCCTGGCGCAGGCAGCCTGAACGCCGCTGGCCCGGATCCCGCACCATCGAGGTTTGGGTCACACGCGGGAGGCGGGTAGGTCCCAGGGCGGACGATGCAGTCGACGCGAGGAGATCTCGCCATGGGTCAGACAGTCGCCGACGTCCTGTTGAACCGCCTCTCCGAATGGGAGGTGGACAAGGTCTTCGCCTACCCCGGCGACGGGATCAACGGGATCCTCGCGTCGTTCGGCGAGCAGGACGACCTCCAGTTCATCCAGTCCCGCCACGAGGAGATGTCCGCCTTCGAGGCGGTCGGTTACGCCAAGTTCACCGGCCGCGTCGGGGTCTGCATGGCCACCTCCGGTCCGGGCGCCATCCACCTGCTGAACGGGCTGTACGACGCCAAGCTCGACCACGTCCCGGTCGTCGCGATCGTCGGGCAGACCGACCGCAGCGCCATGGGTGGTTCGTACCAGCAGGAGGTCGACCTCCTGTCGCTGTTCAAGGACGTCGCGCACCACTACGTGCACGAGGTGAACGTCCCGGAGCAGCTGCCCAACGTCATCGACCGCGCGATCCGCACCGCGCTGGCCGAGCACGCCCCGACCGCGGTGATCATCCCGGCCGACGTGCAGGAGCTGGAGTACAGCCCGCCGACGCACGAGCACAAGATGGTGCCCTCGAGCCGTGGGCGCACCTCGTCCCCGACGGTGGTGCCGGACGACGCCTCGCTGCGGGCGGCGGCCGACCTGCTGAACTCCGGCAGCAAGGTCGCCATGCTGGTCGGTCAGGGTGCCCGTGGCGCCCGGGCCGAGGTCGTCGAGGTCGCCGACCTGCTCGGCGCCGGCGTCGCCAAGGCGCTGCTGGGCAAGGACGTGCTCCCCGATGACCTGCCCTTCGTCACCGGCTCGATCGGGCTGCTGGGCACCCGCCCGACCTGGGAGATGATGAAGGACTGCGACACGCTGCTGACGGTGGGCTCGAACCTGCCCTACAGCGAGTTCTTTCCGGAGTACGACCAGGCCCGCGGCGTGCAGATCGACCACGACGCCAAGTTCATCGGGATGCGGTACCCGTACGAGCTCAACCTCGTCGGCGATGCGGCCACCACGCTGCGCGCGCTCATCCCGCTGCTGGAGCGCAAGCAGGACCGGTCCTGGCGCGAGGGCATCGAGGACGGCATCCGCCGCTGGTGGGAGATCATGGAGAAGCGGGCGAACACCGACGCCGATCCGGTCAACCCGATGCGGCTGTTCTCCGAGCTGAACGGCCGGCTGCCCGGCAACGCCATCATCACCGCCGACTCCGGCTCCGCCGCCAACTGGTACGCCCGGCACCTGCGCTTCGGCCCGGACAACCGCGGCTCACTGTCCGGCACCCTGGCCACCATGGGCCCGGGCGTGCCGTACGGAATCGGCGCCAAGTTCGGCCACCCCGACCGACCGGTCATCGCCTTCGCCGGTGACGGCGCCATGCAGATGAACGGCCTGGCCGAGCTGCTCACGATCGCCCACTACTGGCAGGAGTGGCGCGACCCGCGCCTGGTGGTCGCGGTGCTGCACAACAACGACCTCAACCAGGTCACCTGGGAGATGCGGGCGATGGGCGGGGCGCCGAAGTTCGCCGACTCGCAGACGCTGCCCGAGGTCTCCTACGCCGACTTCGCCGCCGGGCTGGGCTTCGAGGCGATCACGGTCGACGACCCGGAGCAGGTCGGCCCGGCCTGGGACTGTGCGCTGGCTGCCGGCCGGCCGGCGCTGCTCGACGTGCACGTCGACGCCGACGTTCCGCCGATCCCGCCGCACGCGACGCTCGAGCAGATGACCGACACCGCGAAGTCGCTGCTCAAGGGCGACGAGGACGCCTGGGGCGTGGTCAAGCAGGGCACCAAGAACAAGATGCAGGAGTTCCTGCCCAACCGGAGCTGACCATGTCGACCGCACACCTCCCATCGCCGACCGTCCGGCCGTGGGACGGGGCGGACGACTCCCGGGTCGACGTGTCGGCGCTGGACGCTGACCTGCGCCGGCGCGTCGACGGCGAGGTCCGGTTCGACGCCGGCACCCGCGCTGCCTACTCGACCGACGCGTCCAACTACCGGGTCCCGCCGCTGGGCGTGGTCGAACCGCGCACGGTCGACGCCGCCGTCGAGGCCGCGGCGGTCTGCCGGGAACACGGCGTCCCGTTGCTGTCCCGGGGCGGCGGCACCAGCCTGTCCGGGCAGACGACGAACGCCGCCGTCGTCCTGGACTGGAGCCGGTACTGCCACCGGCTGGAGTCCCTCGACATCGACGGACGCCGGTGCGTGGTGGAGCCCGGCCTGGGGCTGACCCTGCGCGCCGGTGAGCTCGACGACCTCCGGGTCGGCTGACCGCCGGACCCGAGACCGGACGCGCGACGAGCGCGCTCCGGACCAGCAGGAACGACAGACGGGAGGACGAGATGAAGACGCAGGAGTTCGTGTCCGCGGTGCAGCAGTCGGCCCGGATCCCCGATCACGAGCACGCCGAGCAGGCCGTCCGGGCCACCCTGACCGTGCTCGGGCAGCGGTTGTCGACCGAGGCGAAGGACCTGGCCGCCCAGCTGCCGCCCGAGCTCGCCTCGGCGATGCCCACCGACGGGTCGGTCGAGCGCTTCGGCCTGACCGAGTTCTACGGCCGTGTCGCCGAACTCGAGGGGCAGGGCTGCACCCCGGAGCAGGCGCGGCAGCACGCGCGTGCGGTCACCGCCGGGCTCCGCGAGGCGGTGGGCGCCGAGTACCTGCACGTGCTCGACCAGCTCCCCGACGACTACGGCGACCTCACGCACACCGAGAACGCGCACCACTGACGGCCTGCCGCCCCTCCGGGTCGCCGTGGCGACCCGGAGGGGCGGAACTCAGACCAGCCGACGCGCGGTGTTGTAGCCCCACATGTCGATGCTGGCGACGCGGACCACGTCACCGGCGCTGGGGGCGTGGACCATCAGCCCGTCGCCCAGGTAGATGCCCACGTGCCCGACGGGGGAGTAGTAGAAGACCAGGTCACCGGGCTGCAGGTGCGCCCGGTCGACGTGCACGCCCATCGTGGACTGCATCCGCGACGAGTGCGGCAGGTCGACGCCGGCCGCCCGGAAGGCGAACTGGGTCAGGCCCGAGCAGTCGTAGACGTTCGGACCGGCCCCGGCCCACACGTAGGCCTTGCCGAGCTGGGCCATCGCGGTGTCGATGACCACCTGGGCGGCGGAGGTCGGTGCGGCCGCGGCCGCGACCGGCGCGGCGATCGGAGCCGGGGCCGGGGCCGGCGGGGCGGCGCCCCCGGCGTTGGCCTGGGCGGCGAGCGGGGTGAGCACCACGCCGGCGCCGGTGAGCAACGCGATCAGCGCGCCCTTGGCCGCCGAGCGGGTGGAACGACGAGCAGAGGTGGTGCGCAGGGCCGTCATGGAACGACGAGTTCTCCTTGTTCTCCTCAACCGCCTACCGAGTTAGCTGACGGGTTCGGGCGGGGAACTCGCCCGGCACGGCCACACGTGCGTGCGGCCGAGCTTCACCCCAGAACTGCGGTGGGTCCCCGGTCCGGGCGACGGCTGCAGCATGCGCGGCCGACGTCCGGTTCGGCGGTGCCGTCCGGGTGTCACCAGGTGCGGTGACGGTCGGACCCGGTCGGCCGCGACGACGCTAGGTGGCGATCTGGTGGTCCGCAGCCGCCGTCGTCGGCCGGATCCGGACGGTCTCCGACTGCGACTCGCCGTCGTGACCGTGGCAAACGTGAAGCTGTCCCCGGCGTGTCTCGGGACGTTGCGAACTGATGAATGGACGGCGCGTGACGACGCTTCGTGTTCACGACCTAACCAGCTGGCGAACGGCCCGACCCTTGGGAGATGGCTCGGTCGTGAGCGGTCGGGCCGCTGCCGTCAAGGGGGTTGTCTGACCTGTGGACAGGCGTTTGACCTGCTGGTTCGGGTGGTGGTGAGGCGCCGATCGCAGTAGTATTCGAACGTACGTTCGAATGACGGGGAGGTGTCCGTGAGCGACTCGATGACGCTGGACCCCCTTGCGCCGAACGTGGTCGCGGAGCTGTCCCCGGATGACCTGGAGGGGCTGTTCGGGTCGCCGTTGCAGTCGGCGTTGGACGCGCTGGCGGCCGAGGACCTGCACGCGTTCGGCGATGGTGAGCTGCTGGACAGGGTGGGCGAGCTGGTGCGGCTGCAGAACCGGGTGGCGGCGGAGCTGGCCCGCACGGTGCGGCATGCCGAGCTCGCGCAGGCCGTCGAGCGCGACGGGTTGGCGTCGATGCGGTCGTGGCTGATCGGGCACCGGTGGTTGTCGGCGGGCGAGGCGTCGCGGGTGGTGCGGGCCGGCCGGGTGTTGGAGCACCTGCCGGCGCTGGCTGCGGGGTTCGCTGCCGGGGAGGTCACCGCCGCGCAGGTCGACGTCGTGGCGAGCGCGGTGGGGGAACCGGAGCGGGCGCGTGCTCAGGAGCAGGGGATCGACCTGGGCGCGTTCGACACCGCGTGGGCGGATGTGGCTCGGGAGGCGCCGCACGCCTCGCTCGGGGTGGCGGTGCGGGCGTTCATCGAGGCGCTGGACCCCGACGGGCCCGAGCCTGACCCCACGGAGGGGCGGCGGCTGTCGATGGCCAAGCACGCTGACGGCAGCGTCACCGGCCGGTTCGACCTGGACGCGGTGGGTGGGGAGAAGCTGCAGGCGGCGATCGAGTCGATCGTGCAGGCCAACCGGCCCAAGGGCGACACCCGCACCCGCGCGCAGCAGCAGGCTGATGCGTTCGTGCAGCTCTGCGACAACCAGCTCGCCTCCGGTGGCCTGCCGACGCTGCGGACGGTGAAGCCGCACGTGGTGCTGCAGCTGGACCTGGACGATGCAGTCGATCCGGCCACTGGCCCCGGCGCCGCGCAGACCGGGTTCGGTGCCAGCATCTCCGCCGCCCGTGCCCGCTGGCTGGCCTGCGACGGGAGCATCTCCCGGATCGTGATGGGCCCCGACGGCACCCCGCTGGACCTGGGGCGGAACCACCGGGTCGTCACCCCCGGACTCCGCAAGGCGGTGGAACGGCGGGACAAGGGGTGTGTGTTCACCGGCTGCGGTGCCCCGACCTGGTGGTGCGATGTGCACCACCTGATCCACTGGCTGCACGGCGGCGAGACGTCGTTGACCAACTCCGCTCTGCTGTGCGAACGGCATCACACGAAGGTCCACCACGGCTTCCGGGTCGAGCGGCAACCCGACGGCCGGTGGCGCACCTTCCGGCCCGACGGCACCGAGATCCTCATCGGCCCACTGCTCACCTGACCTGCTCGCCACCGACATCCGACCGCGGTCACTCGCGGCCGTGCTGCTTCCCGTGGGAGTGGCATGCCTCGGTGGCGGCCGGGCTCGGCGCTCGATCGAGCAGAGAGTGGCGCACGAGGTACCCGAGGTCTGAATGGGCGCTTCCTGACAGTTTTCCCGCTTCTCTTGGTCGAGTCGCTGACGGTGAACGGGCTTTTCCGCCGCTTAGTTTCGAAAAGGAACGTCCATAGACAAACGGGGAGCACGACATGACCGACGCACCGGCGCCGGAAAAGGCCCAGGCCACGGGCAAGAAGCCGCTGTACAAGCGCGCCTGGTTCATCGTCCTGGCGGTGATCGTGGTCATCGCGATCGGCGCCAACATGGGAGGTGACAAGGAGACCGGGGACGCCACGGCCAGCGCTGACACGTCATCGGGCGCAGCGGCTCCGGTCGACGACGCTGCTGCGGCGGACGTCGAGGAGCCTGTCGCCGAGGAGGCCGCCGTCGAGGAGTCGGGCAACCCCGGCATCGGCGAGCCAGCTGCCGACGGCAAGTTCAACTTCGTGGTCAATGGCGTCGACTGCAGCACGACCGAGATCGGCAACGAGTACCTGAACACCACGGCGCAGGGCCAGTTCTGCATCGTCGACGTCGCCATCACCAACATCGGCGACAAGGCGCAGAGCTTCTTCGGCGACAACGCCAAGCTCTTCAACGCCCAGGGCCAGGAGTTCTCCGCCGACAGCGAGGCTGCCATCTACCTGGATGACTCCTCGTCGCTGTACGAGGAGATCAACCCGGGCAACAGCCTGACGAGCAAGGTCGTGTTCGATGTCCCGGCCGGCACGGTTCCGACCGCCATCGAGCTGCACGACTCCGCCTTCTCCGGCGGGGTGACTGTCGACCTGCAGTGACCTGATCGACGGAGCCACCGAGTTCCGACGTACGACGACAGCGCCGCCGAGGATCGCTCCTCGGCGGCGCTGTCGTGTCTCGGGTGCTGCGGGTCAGACGATCTGCTCGCCGATCCCGAACTGCAGCGAGCCGTCGGGGCCGGCGGCGGCGTCGAGCGTCTTGTCGTCGAGCAGCTCCGCGGCGCGGGGGTCCAGGAACACCCGGGCCCCGGACGCGTCGAGCACCGCGTCGTCCTCGGCGGGCACGGCGGCCAGGCTCAGCTCCAGGTTGGCGCCGGTCGGGTCGTTGGCGATCCGCAGCCCGCCGGACTCGGGCACCTCGGACTGGCCGAGGATGCCCTTGATCGCCGTGGCGGCGCCGTTGGTGAGGGTCAGCATCGTGCGGGGTCCTCTCGGTTGCAGGGGGCCCGGCCCGCCGGACGTCGATGGCCGGCGGACAAGGCGGTCGACCTGAGACGGTTCGCCTCGCACCCCCAACCTCCCCGTCGCCCGGGGCGGGGTCAACCCTCGTCACGCACCCGCAAAGAAGCCCGCGCCCCCTGCACCCACCGCACCTGCCGCGCCCACCGCCCCCACCGCGTCGGTCGCGGTGATCGGCTGGCCGCTGCCCGCGCGCGTCACCCGACCCGCCCGCACCGCGTGCGCCAGCCCCGCCTCCAGCGCCGGCATCAGCACCGGGTGCAACCGCCGGTGCCCGAACACCGCCAGCGTCTGCGCCACCAGCTGCTCGTGCGTCAACCCACCGCTCGACCGCAGCAGCGCCACCATCGCGTTCCCGATCTCCTCCGGCGGCACGTGCTCCAGCGGCCGGTCACCCGCCGAGCCCTGCCGGCGGAACCCCACCCACGACGCCGGGTCGACGCCCTCCGGCCAGAGCCACTCCGCCGCCGGGTCGGGCAGCAGCGCCAGCAGCTCCGCCATCCGCGCATCGGTCAGCCGCGGCACCTCGAAGGCCCGCGCCGCCCGCCGGGCCAGCCGCTCCCGGTGCACCGGCCCCTCCGCGGCGATCCCGTCGACCAGCAGCTCCCGCACCAGCCGCGCGATCGCCGGGTCGACCAGCCGGCGCAGGTCCCGCGGCTCACCCACCGGCCCCGG
Organism: Modestobacter sp. SYSU DS0511; assembly: GCF_054050755.1. NCBI lineage: Bacteria > Bacillati > Actinomycetota > Actinomycetes > Geodermatophilales > Geodermatophilaceae > Modestobacter > Modestobacter sp. SYSU DS0511. Next base: position 23,413 of record NZ_JBJGZY010000041.1, on the reverse strand, counting down.
CGTCCACGGCACGAACGGCTCCTCCCCGGGCAGCCGCACCGGCGGCACCAGCGGGCGCGCCGGCACCCGACGCGGCGCGTCGACATGCCCCGGCCCCGATGCCGGGGCCGGCGCGTCACCTCGAGCACGCGCGGGCTGCAGTGGCGAGGGCAACGCGGCCGGCGGCCGCGCCGCCCGCACCGCGTCCGCCAGCCGGTCGAGCACGGCCTCCCGGTCGGTCAGCCACTCCGGCAGCCACACCCGCTCCACCGCCCAGCCGCGCGCGGTCAGCGCCCGCACCGGCAGCTCCAGGCGATCGCCCAGCGTCGCCGCGTCGTCCGGCCCGTCGAGCAGCACCGCCACCCGCGGCCGCCCGGGCTCGCCGGCCGGGGCCAGCGCCACGTCGACGCGGAACCCGGACAGCCCGACGTCCGTCCGCACCGCCAGCCCGCGGTCCCGGAGCGCCGCCGCCACGTCGTCGCGGTGCGCGTCCGGCACCGGTGCTGGCGCACCGTCCCGGGGCGCCGCCGCGGCACCGTCGGTGACGACGTCCAGCAACGCGCGCAGCTCCCGCACACCACGTTGCGCGGTGCGCGCCGGCACCAGCGCCGCCGGCGGGAACGACGCGAACACCAGCAGCTGGCGGCGGGCCCGGGTGACGGCGGCGCGCAGCCGCCGTTCCCCACCGGTCCGGTTGAGCGGCCCGAGGTCCAGCGACAGGTCACCACGCTCGTCCAGCGAGGCACCGAGGGACAGCAGCACGACGTCCCACTCCCCGCCGCGCACCGACCCCACCTCGCCCACCCGGAGCTGACCGGAGGAGAGCGCCGCGTCGATCCGGGGATCGGGCGCCGCGTGCAGCAGCTCCTCGACCAGCCGGCGCTGCCCGGAGCGCAGGGTCAGGACGGCGAGCGACGGCACCGCACCGGGGGAGTCGGCGAACCGCCGCGCCACCTCCGCCACCACCGCCGTCGCCTCCGCCTGGTTCGTGCCGGCAGACGGCCCGGTCAGGGTGAACCGGCCGTCCACCGCCACCAGCGCGAGCGCCGGCCCCGGCGCGGCCGCGGGGAAGGTGCGCACCCGGTGCGCCGCGTTCGGGACCGCGAACAGCAGCTCGCTCTCGCTGCGGTGGTGCCAGGCCAGCTCACGACGGGGCACGCCGGCGCGCAGGCAGGCGGCCAGCAGCCCGTCGTCGTCCCCGGCCGGCTGGTCGCCGACCACCACCGCGGCGGTGGCCCGCCCCAGCGAACCCAGCGCGTCGGCCACCGGGAGCCGGCCGGCGTCGGCCAGCACGACCAGGTCGAAGGAGCCCGGCTCGGGCGGCAGCAGCCGGGCCACCTCGTCGGGGGTGGCGAGCACGCAGCTGCCCGGGGTGGCGGTGGCCAGCACCCGCCCGGCGGCGGTGGCCCGGGTGGCCGCGGACGCCGCGAGGAACCGGCGCACCGCCGTCTCGTGCGCGCGGGCGTCGGCGGCCGTCAGCCCGGCGGCCGCGGCCCGTTCGGTGACCGACGCCTCGGCCAGCCCGCGGTCGAAGGCGGCGACCGCCTGCTCGGCCGGGACCGCCCCGGAGACCAGCGCGTCCCGCATCCCGGTGAGCCCGGCGGCATCCAGCAGGTGCACCGCGCGCAGCAGGTCCAGCCGGTGCGCCAGCGACGGCAGGCCGAACTCCTCGATCGCCCGCCCGGCCCGGGTCTCCTCCCAGCGCGTCACCAGCCGGCGGTCACCGGCCCAGGCCAGCAGCCGCTCCGGGGTGGTCGCGCAGGCGCCCGGCAGCTCGGCGAGGGCCCGCTGCAGCGCCCGGACGGCGGCGGCCCGGGCGGGGTCGGGGGTGGCGGCGGTGTCGAGGAACCGGCGCAGCGCCGGGGTGTGCGCCGGGTTCGCCCGCAGCGCCGCGGCCAGCCGGCGGGCGGCCTCCACCTGGGCGTCGAACCGGTCGACGTCGGTGAACGGGTTCCAGTTCCACGGCAGGTCGACCCCGGGCAGCTCCCGGGCCCGCGCGGCGAGCTCGCGGGCGGCGGCCTGCACCGCGAGGAGCTCGTCGGCCAGCACCGGCACCTCGGCGGGCGGCACCTGCGCGTCCGGCAGCAGGGCCGGCGCCAGCTCGGCGAGCACCGCGGCCAGCCGCTTGCCCCGGCCGATCCGGCTCGAGGCGGCCGCCTGCCGGGCGTTCTCGGCGATCGCGGCCAGCGGCAGGTCCAGCACCGCGGGATCGGCGACGTCCAGCCCCGGGTGCTCCGCGGCGCGGAACAGGGCGACGTCGGCGCGCAGCTCGGCGACCTCCTCCTCCCACTCCGCGGTGCCCGCGCGGTCCAGGTCGGCCAGCGGCACGGCCGGGCCGTCGAGCAGGGTGGCGACGGCGGTCAGGTCTGCCGGGGTCGGGGCGGCCGTCACCACCCGGGCCACGGGGCCGGGGGGCACGGCGTCCAGCGCCCGGTCGACGGCGCGGACCGCGGCCTGCACGGCCACCGGGTCGACGTCGGCGGAGTCGAGGAACCCCCACGGGTGGCCGGGGCGCGGCCCGGTGCGGGCGGCCACCTCCGGGAGGTCGGCGAGGGCGGCCCGCACCGCCGCCGTCGTCCGGGCGGAGGCGTTGACCACGAACGCGGGTGGCACCGGCAGCGACGGGATCGCGGAACCGGCCGCCAGCAGCGCGGCGGAGGCGTCGTACAGCGACAGGCCCGCCGAGTTGGGTGCGTGCAGCCGCGCGGCGTACCCGGCCAGCTGCTCCCGCAGCGGGCGCAGGTCGGGGACGTCGGAGCGCGGCGCGTCGGGTGCCGGGTCGCCGGTGACCAGGGCGGACAGGCCGGCGTCGGCCAGCCGCGCTGCCACGGCGTCCAGCGCGTCGCGGCGGGGCGCCACGACGAGCACCCGCCGGCCCGCCGCGGTCACCGCGGCGACGGTGTCCGCCACCGTCTGCACCTTCCCGGTGCCCGGTGCGCCGAGCAGCACGAAGGTGCGCCCGGCGAGCGCGTCGGCGACCGCGGCCAGCTGGCTCGCGTCGGCCGGCAGGGGGAGGGCCGGCGCCAGCTCGTCGAGGTCGGCGTCGGCCGGGTCCTGCGGCGGGAAGGGCTGGCCGGGGCGCAGCAGCACCGGCACGAGCGGGTTGCGCAGCGCGGCGGCCCCGAGGTGCTCGGCGTCCTGCCGCACCCGGGAGGCCGCGGCCGGCAGCAGCGCCAGGTCCGCGGTCGGCTCGACCCGCGCCGACGCCCCGCTGCGGGCCAGCGCCTGGCGCACCGCGGCCACCACCGCGGCCGGGTCCGGATCGGCCGGCACCGGCAGCGCGACCCCGTGCCGACGGCGCAGCTCGGCGAACAGCTGGGCGTTTCCGGTGGTGCCCCCGGTCGGGTCGGCGACCAGCCGGAACGAGCCGTTGGCGCCGGCGGTGAGGAGGACGGGCACCAGCACCAGCGGGGCGCGCACCGAACGGCCGTCGGGCTCCCAGGTGAGCGAGCCGAGCGCCAGGCACAGGTCGTTCGTGCCGGACTCCTCGACGACCGCCCGGGCCCGCTCGGCCAGCGCGCCGACCTGCTCGGCGTACCCGGCCGACGGCAGCTCGGTGTAGAGGCCGCCGTGCTCGGCCAGCAGCTCGACCAGCTGGTGCGCCGGCAGGTCGCGGGCGGCGCGGATGCCCCGGCGGCGGGCGGCGGCGCCGAGCTGGTCGGCGGGCAGCAGGGTAAGTGGGGCACCGCCGGCCAGCCGCTCGGCCAGCACCGGCAGCCGCCCGGCGGGCACGGTGAGGGGGAGGGCGGCGGTGAGGTCCAGCGGCTGCGGGGTGGGCAGGGTCGCCAGCGCCGTGGCCAGCGGCGTCGCGGCGCGCGGGCGCGGTCCCAGCGGCCGGACGCCGTCGGCCCGGGCCCGGTGCACGTCGGTGACCCCGAGCAGCCGGTGCCGGTCGCCGGTGAGCCAGGTGGCGGCCGCCGTCCGGTGCAGGTCGCCGAAGGTCGCGGGCGGGGCGCCGGCGTGCAGCAGCGCCGGCTCGACCAGCTGGATCGCGCCGTCGGCGACCAGCTCGGCCAGCCCGGCGACGTCGGTGGTCGCGGTGTGCGCGGCGCCCGGGCCGCGGCGCCACCAGCCGAGGAATGCGTGCGCGGGGCCGGCGTCGTCGGCGGTGATCCACACCAGCGGCCGCAGCCCGGCGTGCTCGAACGCGGCGGCGAGCGTGAGCACCGTGTCCAGGCCGCTGCCGGCGCGCTCGTCGAGCACCTCGGTGGGGGTGCGGAGCCGCTGCGGCACGTCGGCCCAGCAGGCGGCGGCCGGCAGCGGGCGGACCCCGCGGCGCCGCATCGCCTCGACGATCGCCGCCGCGGCCTGGTCCAGCTGCGCGGGGTCCAGGCGCGCGGGGTCGAGGTCGGCCAGCTCGGGGCGGCCGGTGCGCTGCCGCAGGTGGTCGGCGGCGGCGCCGACCAGCCCGGCCACCGCCGGGTCGTCGGGGCGGACGTGCGCGGCGAGCAGCTCCAGCGCCAGGGGAGCCGGCGCGGCCAGCCACTGCCCGGCACCGAGCACCCGCACCTCGGTGCTCGCCCGGCCCAGCGGCTCGTCGTCGTGCTCGATCTGCACCTCGACGTGGCCCCGCGCAGGGTCGGCGGCCGCGCCCATCGCCGCCGGGTCGAGCAGCAGCGGCACGTCGAGCAGCACGGTGGGCCGGCCGGGCAGCAGGTCGGTGCGCAGCTCGACCGGCGCGGCGAGCGACCGCCCGTTGCTGGTGATGGCGACGGTGACCCGGGCACCCCGCCGTTCCTGTGCCGCGGTGAGGACCAGCCGGGGAACCACCGGAACGCCGAGGGAGGCCAGCGCCTCGCCCAGCACGGGGACGCACTCGGCCTCGATCGTCACCGGCTGCTGCGGGCACGGGGAGTCGCCCATGGAGCCTGTCTACCCCGGCCGGACCGGGGAGTCCGGGAGCCCGGCCGGGATGTGACGGATGAGGTCCGCGCGTCCCGGCCGGCCCGGGCGGCTCAGGGGACGACGACGGCGCGGCCGCGGATGGTGCCCGCGTGCAGCCGCCGGTAGGCCTCCGGCACCTCGTCGAGGGTGAACCGCTCGACCTCCACGTGCACCGCCCCGGCCCGGGCCAGGTCGAGGACCTCCATCAGCTCGGTGCGGGTGCCCCAGTACGGCGCGCGCACCGAGGCGCCCATCGGGGTGGAGAAGAACCCCGTGGGCAGCGTGCCGCCGCCGATGCCGACGATCTGCACCACCCCGCCGATCGCCACCACCGAGCGGGCGAGCTCGAGGGTGGCCGGCGCGCCGACGATGTCGAACACCGCGGGCGCGCCCACCCCGCCGGTCAGCTCGCGGATCGCCGCGGCCGCACCACGCGTCGGAGTGGCACAGCCCCGCGGCGGTCACCCGCAGCCGCACCTGGCCCGGGCCGGGCTCCGGGGCGGGCACCTCCACCACCTCCGGCTCGCCGCCGATCGTCCGGTACTGCACCGCGCGCATGGCTCTCCTCCGCTCGTCCCGGCCGGGCGGATCGCCCGGTCCGCGACGGACGCCAGGTGCGCGCCGGCGCGTGCGGGAGGGTCGGGAGACCCTGCCGCGTCAGGACCAGCGGGTGAGCTTCGCCGGGTTCATCACGATCCAGACGTCGGTGGCCCGGTCGCCGGCGACGCCGAGGGTGAGCAGCCCGCGGACGGCGTCGCTGTCGCGCCAGAGCCAGCCGACGCCGTCCCCGGTGGTCACCTCCTCGAGGGCGACGTCGGGGTTCTTCGCCAGCAGCCCGAGCAGGAACCGCGCCACGTGGTCGGCCCCGCGCACCGGGTTGCGGGCGGCGCGGACCACGCCGCCGCCGTCCGAGCGCAGCGTGACCTGCGGGTCGAGCACCGCCACCAGCGCGGTGAGGTCGCCGCCGGCGCAGGCCGCGGCGAAGGCCCGCACCACCTCGTCGCGCCGGGCCCGCGGCCGGGTGCCGGCGCGGGAGGCGTCGACCCGGCGGCGCGCGGACGTCGCCAGCTGCCGGCACGCCGCGGGGGAGCGCCCGACCGCCTCGGCGATCTCGCTGAACGGCAGCGCGAAAACGTCGTGCAGCACGAACACCACCCGCTCGGCGGGGGTCAGCGACTCCAGCACGACGAGCAGCGCCAGGCCCACCGAGTCGGTGAGCGCCGCCCGCTCGGCCGGGTCGTCGACCGCGTCCACCGGCACCGGCTCGGGCAGCCACTCACCGACGTAGCGCTCCCGGCGGGCGCGCGCCGACCCGAGCGCGTCCAGGCACACCCGGCTCACCACCCGGGTCAGCCACGCGGCCGGGCGCTCGATCGCCGCCCGCTCGTCGTCGGACAGCCGGTACCAGCGGGCGAAGGTCTCCTGGACGGCGTCCTCCGCGTCGGCCACCGTGCCGAGCATCCGGTACGCCACGCCCATCAGGTGCCCGCGCTGCTCCTCCACCGTCACCCGGGCAGCCTCACACTCCGGGGGGCTGCGTCGTCAACAGGGCATGACACCACCGCAGCAGCTGAGGATCGCCGTCGCCGGGGCCACCGGGGTGGTCGGCACGCACGTCGTCACCCACGCCCGGGCGGCCGGGCACACCGTCGTCCCGCTCTCGCGCGGCACCGGGCAGGACGTCACCACCGGCGCCGGGCTGGCCGAGGCGCTGGCCGGCGCCGACGTGGTCGTCGACGTCACCAGCGTCGTGACCACGAAGGCCCGGGTGGCGGTGGACTTCTTCACCCGCGCCACCGGGAACCTGCTCGCCGCCGAGCAGGCCGCCGGCGTCGGGCACCACGTGGCGCTGTCGATCGTCGGCATCGACGGGGAGACCAGCGGCTACTACGCCGGCAAGGTCGCCCAGGAGCGGCTGATCGCCGCCGGCCCGGTGCCCTGGACGGTGTTGCGGGCCACCCAGTTCCACGAGTTCGCCCCGCAGCTGGTCTCCCGCACGGGGTTCGGGCCGTTCGTCGTCGTCCCGGCCCTGCGCGCGGCGACGGTCGCCGCGAGCGAGGTCGCGGCGGCGCTCGTCGCGCTCGCCGAGGGGGCGCCGCGCGGGCGGGTGACCGACCTCGGTGGCCCGGAGGAGGCCGAGCTCGCCGATCTGGTGCGCCGCTGGCTCGCCGCGACCGGGCAGCGCCGCCGGGTGCTGCGGGTGCCGCTGCCGGGGGCGGCCGGGCGGCGGATGCGCGACGGCAGCCTGGTCCCCGCGCCGGGCGCCGACCGCGGCCGGGCGCGCTTCGACGAGTGGCTCGCGGGGGCGGCCGCCGGGGCGCGCTGACCTGGCGGCCGGCCGGCGGTTTCGACGGCGGCGACCTGGGCACGCGCGGTACATGCGCCCTCGCTCAGGTCCGAGCCCGCACGCCCCGGTCGCCCGGGGAGCAGCCCGATGAGGGTCCGCGGTCTGCTCGAGCGGGCCACCGGGGCGGTCGAGCGGTGGGAGCTGCTCGACGCGCCGGGCTACCAGCTCGAGCACGGCGTCGCGCTGACCTTCCTGCTCACCGGCCGGTGGGCGCGGCCGCTGCAGGACCTGCTGCACGGCGTGTGGCTGGGGCACCCCCTGCACCCGGTGCTGGTGACCGTGCCGATCGGGGCGTGGAGCAGCGCGCTGCTGCTGGACGGTCTCGACGCCGCCGGCCGGGGTGGACCGGCGACCGGCCAGGCCGCCCGCACCGTGGTCGGGCTCGGGATCACCGGCGCCGTCGCCTCGGCCGCCGCCGGCCTGACCGACTGGCAGCACGCCCACGACGGAGCCCGGCGGGTGGGCGTGGTCCACGGCGCCGTCAACACCGTCGCGCTGGGGCTCTACAGCTGGTCGTTCGCCGACCGCTCCCGCGGGCGGGCGGCGCGGGCCCGGATCACCGCCGCGGCCGGCTTCGCGCTCACCCTGGTCGGCGGCTTCCTCGGCGGCGCGTTGTCCTACCGGCACCGGCTGGGGGTCGACCACAGCGAGCGCAGCAGCGAGCCACGCCGGTTCACCCCGGTCGCCGCGGCGGCCGACCTGCCCGAGGGCGAGCCGGTCGGCGTCGACGTCGACGGCGTCCCCGTCGTGCTGGTCGCCACCGACGGCGAGGTGCGCGCCGTCGGCGGCCGGTGCCCGCACCTCGGCGGGCCGATGGGGGAGGGGTGGCTGCACCGCGGCGAGCTGGTCTGCCCCTGGCACGGCTCCCGGTTCTCGCTGGCGGACGGCGAACCGGCGCAGGGACCGTCGACCGCGCCGCTGCCCTGCTTCGACACCCGCGTCCGCGACGGGCAGGTCGAGATCCGCCGGCGGGCGCACTGGCGCAGCCCGACGGCGGTCACCACGGTCGAGGAGGCGTCCCGATGAAGGCCGACGAGGTGCTCACCGCCCACCACGACGTGCTGCGGGGCCTGCTCCGCGGCCTCGCCGAGACCACCGCGGAGCAGACCGACCGCCGCCGGCGGCTGCGCGACGAGCTGCTGCGGGAGCTGGAGGTGCACACCCAGATCGAGGACGAGCTGTTCTACCCGGCGGTCAGCGACGTCTCCCCGCTGCTGTCCCTCGCGCACGCCGAGCACCGCCAGATCGACGACCAGCTGGCCGTGGTGATGCGGCTGCCGCTGGACGACCCGGAGTTCACCGCCGAGGTGCGGATGCTCGAGTCGACGCTGCGGCACCACACCTTCGAGGAGGAGGAGCGGATGTTCCCCCAGGCGCACGCCCTGGGGGAGGAGCGGCTGGAGCAGCTGGGCGGGCAGCTGCAGGAGCGGCAGCGCGAGTTGGCCCGGTCCGGCGGGATGCGGCTCATCATCCGGCTCAAGCGGGCCACCCTGCGCACCCGCCCCTGACGTTTCGCCAAAATGGCCATTTCGGCGACGGTCAGGGGCGGCGCCAGACGGAGACGTGCGACGTGCTCGACGCGGTGAACGGCGACCGATCCCAGCCGGCCCACCGGTGCTCGGGCTCCAGGCTCGGAGGTGTCGATGCCGCTCACCGGGACGCCGCGGGCGGCCAGCGGCAGGGCGATCCGGCCGGTGCCGACGGCGAACTCCAGCGCCGGCCCCTCGCCCGCGAGTTCGGTGAGCAGGTCGACCGCCGGGCCCACCACCTCCGGCGCGGACGCGCCGTCGTCGTCGTAAGTGGCGGCGACCCGCTCGTCGAGGAACACGGTGGGCAGCCTGCCGAGCCGGCTGCCCACCCGCGACCGGTTTCCTATCGGGCCAGCGCCGCCCGCACCCCGGCGGCGTACCGCTCCGGCTGCTCCCAGGCGGCGAAGTGCCCGCCGACGGGCTCCTCGCGCCAGTCGCGGACGGTGAACACCCGCTCGGCCACCGACCGCGGTGCGGGCACCAGCTCGTGGGGGAACTGCTGCACCACCGTGGGCACCTCGATGCGCGGGAACACCGGGCTGCGCTGCACGTACGGGCCGAACGAGGTGCCGATCGCGCCGGTGAACCAGTAGGCGCTCACCCAGGTCAGCAGCTCGTCGCGGGCCCAGACCGACTCGACGTCGCCGCCGCAGTCGCTCCAGCCGCGCAGCTTCTCCACGATCCACGCGGCCAGCCCGGCGGGGGAGTCGCCGAGCCCGACCGCCAGCGTGTGCGGCCGGGTCGCCTGCTGGGCCAGGTACCCGCCGTCGGTGACCCGCCAGGTGTCGGCGCGCTCGCGGTGGGCGCGCTCATCGTCGGTGCGGGGCTCCGCCGTCGTCGCGGCCAGCGGCACGTGGGTGACGTGCAGCGCGGCGACCTGCTCGGGGTAGGTGGCGGCCAGCGCCACGGCGACGCCGCGGCCGATGTCGCCGGCGGAGACGACGTAGCGGGCGTACCCCAGGTCGGCCAGCGCCTCGGCGACCAGCTCGGCCATCTCCGCCGACGACATCGCCGGCGCGGGTGCGGCGAACGGGTAGCCGGGCAGCGCCGGGACGACGACGTGGACGTCCCGCAGCAGCGGCAGCACCCGCTCGAAGCGCAGCACCGAGTCCGGCCAGCCGTGCAGCAGGACGACGGCCGGCGCATCCGGGTCGGCCGCCCGCTGGTGCACCAGCCGCAGCCCGCTGGACAGCGCCCAGGGCAGGGCGCGGATCCGTTCCTCGTGCGGGCGCCAGTCGTAGGTCTCCGCCCAGGAGTCGAGCAGGTCGGCGAGGTAGCCGGGCTCGGCGCCGCGGCCCCAGCCGGCGACGTCGGTCAGCGGCACCGGCCGCCAGCCGCGCAGCCGGGCGCGCAGGTCGTCCAGGTCGGCGGCGTCGACCGGCGGGGGAGCGGCGTCGTCCATGGTGACCTCTCAGCCCGGGGAGAGACGGGAGACCGGCCAGCCGATCTCGGTGCGCCACTCTGCCGCATCCGAGGTGTCCCGGGGACCCACCAGGTACCTCTGCCGCACCGGCCGGTCCGGGGCCGGGGGCCCGCCCGGCGTGCCCCCGGGGCACAGGAAGGTGTGGCATCGTCTCGTCCGTCAGCTGGTGGGCTGAGCGTCGGCCGGATCGTGCGGCCGGTGTGCCGGCCCCCGCGTCACCCCGCCCGGCGCAGCGCCGGTGCGGCGCGCCGGGCGAGGGAGCTCCGTCCCCGTGCGGCGCGAACCCGAGACCCGACAGGACGAGGCACTCCACCATGAGCACCGACGGCACGAACACGCCCGAGACCACCCCCGGCCAGCCGGGGGCGACCGCCGCCGGCACCGCGACGGCCCCCGCGGCCGGGCAGCCCACCGACCCCGACACCACGGGCGCCGCGGACCCGGCCACCGGTGACGAGGGGGAGCCCGGCTGGGTCAGCCGGCACACCAGCACCCTGATCGCGCTGATGGTGGCGGTCATCGTCGTCGCCGTGGCGATCACCGGCCTCGTGCTGTGGCGCGACCGGATGGCCGACCGCAACGCCGAGACCGAGGCGGCCTTCCGCCAGTCCGTGGCGTCGCAGGGCGCCCAGGTGTCGACGGTGGAGTGCAACGGCGACATCTGCAGCGCGATCATCGGCGGCTCGGCTTACACCGTGCTGGTCCAGGAGGACGAGCAGGGCGTGCAGCAGTTCGGCGTCGCCGCCTTCAGCGGTCGCTGAGCCCCGACCCGCTGAGCCCCGACCTGCTGCGCCCCGCCGCCCACCCGGGCGGCGGGGCGCTGTCGTCTGCCGGGCCGGCACTGGTTGGGGCGGGCAAGGCCGGTGGGTCGGATGGGGCGCCGCCGCGTGCGGCCTGGCCGTCGGCGGCCGCCCGGCGACCTAGCGTGGACGCCGATCCACCGCGCCGCCGACCGAGAGCAGGCTCCACCGTGCACCAGCCCGCCGTCCGGCGTCCCCGTCGAGTTCTCCGAGCCGCCCTGCTGATCGGCGCGGTGTTCGCCGGCACCGTGGGCTGCGGTGGGGGCGCCGAGCCGGTCGCCGAGCCGGCGCCCACGTCGTCCACCCCTCCGCCGCCGCCTCCGCCCCCGGTGCTGTGGCCGCTGACCGGGCTGGAAAGCGGTGAGGTGCCGCCCCGCCCGGCGCTCGCGGTGAAGATCGAGAACTCGGTCGCCGCACGGCCCCAGACCGGGCTGAACGCCGCCGACATGGTCTGGGAGGAGGTCGTCGAGGGCGGCATCACCCGCTACGTCGCGGTCTACCACTCGACGTTGCCGCCGCAGATCGGGCCGGTGCGCTCGGTGCGGCCGATGGACGCGGCGATCGCCGGCCCGCTGCATGGCCTGTTCGCCTTCTCGGGCGGGCAGCGGCCGTTCATCGACGCCGCCGCCGACGCCGGACTGCAGATCATCAGCCAGGACGCCGGCGCGCCCGGGTTCATGCGGATCGACACCCGTTCGGCGCCGCACAACGTCTACGCCGACCCGGCGGCGCTGGTCGCCCAGGCCGATGCCGGGCACCTGGCAGCGCCGCCGCCCCAGTTCGAGATGGCTCCCGCCGACGGCCAGCCGACTGCGGTCGTCGGCGGCGCACCGGCGACCACCCTGCAGCTGAAGTTGTCGGGGGTGAGCCGGCCGCAGTGGACGTGGAGCCCGCCGGACGGCCGGTGGGTGCGGGCGGAGGGCACCACGCCCGCGGTCGAGGCCGACGGGACGCCGCTGCGCGCGGTGAACGTCGTCGTGCTGCGGGTCGACGTGCAGAACACCGCGTTCACCGACCCGGCCGGCAACCCGGTGCCCGAGACGGTGCTGACCGGCACCGGCGCCGCGGTGGTCGCCACCGGTGGCCACACCGTGCAGGCGACCTGGACCAAGGCCGGGGTCGCCGACCGGTTCATCCTCACCGGGCCCGACGGCATGCCGGTGCAGCTGGGCGCGGGCAACACCTGGGTCGAGCTGGTGCCCAACGGCACCGGGGACGTCGTCGTCGGCTGAACCGCGGACCGGCCGGGGCTGCTGTTCCTGCTGTGACGGGCGGGTCGTGGCGCACGCGCCGGTCACTGGAACGGCAGCGCCGGCCTGGCAGCCTCCTCCGGGTGCGCTGCCCCCTCCTCGTGCCGGCCGGTACCGGTCGCGCCGTCGTCGGCGGGCGGTCCCTGGGCTGGCGTGACCGGAGCGCGCGATGAGCCGGGACGGGCAGCGCCCCCTGCCCGCACGCCTGGACCCGCGCGTGGGCCGGCCCCCGCGGAGCGCGGTGGGAGCCGACGTTGCGGGCCCCGGCGCCCGGCGGACCGCCGTGCTCGTGCGGTGCGTCGCCGCGGTGCTCAGCGCGGTGCTGCTGGCCGGGAGCGGCTGGGGCTGGAACCTCGCCCGGGTCGCCGAGGCCAGCGTCAGCCGCACCGACGCCATCCCCGACAGCGGGAACTCCGACGTCAACGGCGGTGCGCACGCCGGGTCGGAGATGAACCTGCTGCTGGTCGGGATGGACTCGCGCAAGGGGCTCACCCCGGAGCAGCAGCGGCTGTTCAGCACCGGTGAGGCCGACGGGGTGCTCAACACCGACTCGATGATGCTGGTGCACGTGCCGGCCGACGGGTCGGCCGCGTCGTTCGTCTCGCTGCCGCGGGACACCTACGTGTCGATCCCGGGGTACGGCAAGGGGCGGCTCAACTCCGCCTACGCCCGTGGTCACAACGCCGCGCCGGGCGGGGAGGTCGAGAAGGACGCCGCCGGGGCGCAGCTGCTGGTGCAGACGGTCAGCCAGTTCACCGGGCTGCGGATCGACCACTTCGCGGAGATCAACCTGCTGGGGTTCATCAACCTCAGCACCATCGTCGGCGGCGTGGAGGTCAACCTCTGCGAGGCGACCCGGGACGTCTACTCGGGTGCGGACTTCCCGGCCGGGGTGCAGACGATCACGGGGGCGGACGCGCTGAAGTTCGTCCGCCAGCGGCACGGTCTGCGGTCCGACCTGGACCGGGTGGTGCGGCAGCAGGTCTACATCGCCGGGACGCTGCGCAACGTGCTCTCCTCGAACCTGCTGCTCGACCTGGGCAAGCAGCAGGCGATCGTCGAGCAGGTCGGCAGCAGCATCACCTTCGACCGGGGGCTGGACGTCTTCGACCTGGCCGCCCAGATGCAGAACGTGCAGCCGGGCAACCTCAGTTTCCAGACCATCCCGGGTCTCACCGACGCCACGGTCGACGGCGCCGACGTGCTCCAGCCGCCCAGCCAGGCGGTGGTCAACGACTTCTTCGCGTCGCTGACCGCCGACCCTGCGCCCGCCGCCCCGGCGGCCGCGCCGTCCAGCGCGGCCCCGGCCCTGGCGCCGTCGGCGGTGACCGTGAGCGTGCTCAACGGCTCCGGGGTCTCCGGCGCCGCGGCCACCGCGGCCACCACGCTGACGGCCGGGGGCTTCCAGGCTTCCAGCGCCGGCAACGCCGCCAGCACCGGGACCACGACGGTGCGGCACCGCACCGGGGACGAGGCCGCCGCTGCGCTGGTCGCCGCCCAGCTGCCCGCCGTGGCGGTGGCGGTGGACGACAGCCTCCCGGCGGGCGCCGTGCAGCTGGTCATCGGCGGTGACTACAACGGCGTCGGTCAGGCGGTCACCGTCGCGGCGCCGGCGTCCAGCGGCCTGGAGACCAACGAGCGGACGGCGACCGACACCACCTGCATCCACTAGGCCGGCGTCGGTTCGTCGGCGGCCGCCGGGTGACCGGGCACGAGGGTGCGTCGCGCTGCTGGTCCGGACCGCCGAGGTGTTGTCCGGGAAGCTTATGCTCTGCTCACCCCCGGTGAGCAGAGCACAAGCTTCCCCGACCCCCTAGTCGTACGGGTTGGTCAGGACCGGGCGGGCCTGCAGCACGGTGAAGCTGACCGGCGGGCCGTCGGTGGTCGTGGTTCCTGGGACGTCGGCCTGCACGCCGCCGTCGACGGAGAACGTGGCGCCCCAGGTGGTGGTGAGGTGGGCGGTGTAGGTGCCCGAGCCGTACTCGTGGGTGATCGAGTGATCGGGGTACGGAGCGCCGGGGTGGTCACTGGTCAGGGTGGTGCCGTCGCCGGTGTGCCAGGTGTAGCCGGTGGCGGTCGCGTTGATGACGACGTCGAAGCCGCGGATGTCGACGGTGAAGGTCTGGGTCGACGGGCTGTCGGTGTAGAAGATCACCGGGAGGTTGGTGAGCGCGTTCCCCGGTGGCTGCTGACGGGTCTCCAGCTCAGGCAGCGGCAGGGTCTGGAAGTAGCGGAACACCTCGTCCGGCGACGGCGGCGGGTTCAGGTCCGTCACGTCGACGCAGGACAGCCCTTCGTTTATCTGACCGCCATACGGCGTACCGACCGGGAGCGACGGATGTGGAGGGAGGTCGGCGAGCGCTCGCCTGTCTTCTTGTACGAGTCGCTGACTCAAGACGTAGTACTCGGCCAGTACTCGCTCAGTCGACTCCGGGCATAAAGAGATTCCCTGCTCGCATCCGCCGAGCGGGCCATCGGTGAAGGCGCAGGGACGAACGAGTCGATACTGATATTCTCTAGCAGCTACCGCATTCGTTGCGGCCCTTAGTCGTTGTCCCGGCGTCCCATCGACGTAACTGGCATTGATTGCCCCGTCGTTTAGTTCGACGTCTGGCTGGGGGTCCGCGCATATGAAGGTCTCACAGGACGCAGCAAGTGCGACAGACGGCCAGAGCGGCAATGCCATCAACGCGGCGGCCGTGAGATAGCGCTTCATGAATTGACGATAATCTGGTTCACCAGCCAACACTGCATTCCCTGACTCCAGGTCATCCGCGCGCCGGTGTTCAGATTCTCAGCGCGAGCTTGCCCTCGGCCATCGACTGGCGCCCCGCTCCCGTCGACAATCCGAATCTCGGACTGCGTTAGGAGGAAGGAAAACTCCGCGACTTGCTCAGTCAGGGCCGGGGGTGTGGAGAGGTCAACCACCACATCCCCACCGTGGTACTCATACCCCGCAGCCGCGTCTTCGTCGTACCTGTCTGCGATGAACGTGCAGAAGTCGCAGTCGCGGCTGAGGTCCCGGAGCGGCTGTCCGTCGACCCCGGCCTGGTGGGTGATCAGGGCGAGGTAGTACCGCAGCCCGGCTTCGGCACCCTCGGGCGTCATTTCCCGGGCCTCGTCCGGCATCGGTAGATCCGGTGGCCCGAGGGGCGGCAGTGCCTCCCTCGACTCGGCAGCGGCCGCGCTCGCCGACGGCAGGGTCTGGTTGGCCTGCTGCTCGCTCGAACAGCCGGCGAGCACCGCCACGCCGATGGTCAGCGCTGCCGCCAGTCGAACCCGCCGCATCCGTCGTCCTCCCGAGTGCCTGCGCAGAGTTGCCGGGAGACTACGCAGCTCCGTGGGCCGGCCGCCGCCGTCGTCACCCGATCTGTGGACAAGCAGGCGAAGCCCAACTCCGGGTCCGGGGGAACGGGGTCCCACCGCGTTCGGCCCAAGCACACGCATCGGTTCAGTCACGGCCGGTGGGGATCGCGGCGGATCGTCCTCCCACCACGGACAATGACCGCGATGTCTCGACAGGCCGACCCCGGCGACCAACTCCCGCTGCCCTTCCCTCCGACCCGCGGGCAGAGGGTCCGCCAGGTGGCCCTGCGGGCCAGGCACGTCGCCGCCCGCGTCCTCGAGGTCGTCATGCGCTGGGTGCTCCGGATCGCACTCCCGCTGCTCGGGGCGGCGGCCGCGTTGCAGGCCTTCCCGTACCACGCCACCGTCCAGGGCATCCCGTTCGAGGTGCAGGGCAGCCTCTTCAGCCGCCCGGTCCTGTCGGCCGACACCACCCTGGGCAACTGGGAGTTCCCCGACTTCGTCGACCTCCCCATCGGCGTGCACATCTCGCCCGAGGACGTCGACATCCTGCAGATCACCCGCGCCGCCGAAGGCGACCTGCCGGCCTTCGTCGAACGGCTGCAGGCCGACTTCGCCGCCCAGGTGCCCCAGATCGCCACCTGGCTGGTCGCGGAAGCGCTCCTCGGCATCGCATTCGGCCTGGCCGCGGCCGCGGCCGTCAACATGTCCGTCCGCTACCTGCGCGGCCGGTCCCGCCGCCCCCACGAGCTCCGCCACCGGGCCAAGCAGCTGGGCGCCGCGGGCCTCGCCCTGGCCGCCGTCTCGGTGTTCGGCGTCGTCAGCTACAACCCCGACTGGGTGCGTGAGTCGCGCCTGACCGGCTCGCTGGCCGCCGCGCAGCTGTTCCCCGAGCAGCTCAGCCAGTACTACACGCAGCGGTCCAAGGCCCTCGACGTCCTCGGCTCGGTGGTCGGCATCCAGGCCGAACTGCAGTCGCAGGTCGAGAACGACCAGACTCCGCAGCCCGCGTTGCAGATCATGTACATCTCCGACATGCACCTGGCGGCCAACTACCCGCTGGTCGCCCAGTACGCAGCCACCTACGACGTCGACCTGATCATCAACACCGGCGACGAGGGCGCCTTCGGCCCCGCGTTCGAGCTGACCCCGAGCTACCTCGACGCGCTGCGGGCGGTCACCGCCGAGACACCCATGCTCTGGATCGCCGGCAACCACGACTCCCCGGACACCGAACGCGTGATGCGGACCATCCCCGGCGTCACCGTGCTGGGCAGCAAGACCGCCACCGCCGGCGGCTTCGACGTCTCCGCGGGCCTGGTCGACGCCTTCGGGCTGACCATCGCCGGCCTCCCCGACCCCCGGGTCTACGGAGGCCCCGGCGAGTACGGCGCCGACGCGGCGTCGGTCGTCGAACCGCTGCAGCGGCGCGCCGTCCAGGAGGCCCTCGAGGTCGACGAGCCCACGGAGGTGGCCGCCCCGACCACCACCGGCTCGACGTCCGCGCCGACCGCGGACGGCAGCCAGCCCACCAACGGGTCCGGGCCCGCCACCGCCACCGGTGACGGCGAGGTCGTCGACACCAGCACGATCGACGTGTTCGCCGTCCACGAGCCGGTCGCCGCCGAGGAGGTGCGCGAGGTGCTGGACGACCGGGTGCGGCTCACCGTCTCCGGCCACGTGCACAAGCAGAACGCCAGCGACGAGCTGCAGGACGGCGACGGGGCGATCAACCTGATCGAGGGCTCCACCGGCGCCGGCGGCCTGGACAACATCGTCCGCGGCGAGGACCGGCCGCCGATCAGCTTCTCCATCGGCTTCGTCTCCCGGGCGTGCCAGTTCACCCGGATCATGCGGTTCCAGGTGACCCCGGAGGACACCGCCGTCCTCACCGACCCGGCCACCGCGGCCGAGGCGCAGCCGCCGCAGGCCTTCGGCGACGACGTCACGGCCTCCACGGTCTTCTTCCGCCCGCAGGACGTCGACCCCGACCGCACGTGCGACGTCGACCTGGGCATCAGCGACGAGCGCCCCTGGCCGACCGACGACTGACGGGGCCCACCCCCGGCGGCGTCCCGGTGGGCTGGTCCGCCTGTGCTGCACCCCGGACGGCGCTGCCGAGTTCGTCACGCACTGGCGGCGCACCTGACACTGGGCCGGTGCCGACACGACGCAGCGCCGGGATCCTGCTCCACCGGGTTGGGGCAGCCGGCCCGGAGGTGCTGATCGGGCACATGGGCGGGCCGTTCTGGGCGCGCAAGGACGACGGCGGCTGGTCGATCCCCAAGGGCGAGCTGGAACCCGATGAGGACGCCTTGGCCGTCGCCTTGCGTGAGTTCACCGAGGAACTCGGCTCCCCGGTGCCGGCCGAGGACTTCACGCCGCTGGGCGAGGCCCGGGTGACCAGCGGCAAGGTGCTCACCGTCTGGGCAGCCGAGGGCGATCTCGACGCCGACGCCGCGGTGAGCAACACCTTTCCGCTGGAGTGGCCGCCACGCTCGGGGCGGGTGCAGGAGTTCCCCGAGATCGACCGGGCCGCCTGGTTCGACCTGCCCACCGCCCGCAGCAAGCTGGTGAAGGGCCAGGTCGTCTTCCTCGACCGCCTCGCCGCCCACCTCGCCACCTCCTGAGGGCGGAGATGGCCATTTCCGCCCCCGGGGGAGAGGCGGAAATGGCCATTTCGGCGGCGGGGGCGTCAGTCGCCCTTGACGTTCACCACCTGGCGGAGGGTGTGCCGGATCTGCACCAGGTCCGCGGCGTCGCGCATGACGACGTCGATGTCCTTGTAGGCGTCGGGGTGCTCGTCGAGGAACGCGTCCGAGTGCCCCCACGCGATGCCGCTCATCCGCGCGTCCAGGTCGGCCCGGCTGAACAGCCGCCGCGCCGCGTTGCGCGAGTGGTTCCGTCCCGCGCCGTGCGGCGCGGACGTCAGCGCCGCCTCGTTGCCCAGCCCCTCGACGACGTAGGACGCCGCGCCCATCGAGCCGGGGATCAGCCCCGGCTGGCCCTTCCGCGCGGAGATCGCACCCTTGCGGGACAGCCACACGTCACGCCCGGAGTGCCGCTCGCGCTCGGTGTAGTTGTGGTGGCACTGCACCGTCTCCAGCCGCTGGACGTCGTCCTTCAGGAACCGGCCGACCTGCTCGACGACCCGGTCCATCATCTCCTCGCGGTTCAGCCAGGCGAACCGCTGCGCCCAGCGCAGGGCCTCGATGTAGGCGTCGAACTCCGGCGTCCCCTCCTCCAGGTACGCGAGGTCCCGGTCGGGCAGCTCGATGCCCTGGGCGCGGCACCACTCCTGGGCCCGGCGGATGTGCACGGACGCCAGCTTGTTGCCCACGCCCCGGGAGCCGGAGTGCAGGAACAGCCAGACCCGGCTCTGCTCGTCCAGCGACACCTCGATGAAGTGGTTGCCCGAGCCCAGCGACCCCAGCTGCATCGGCCAGTTGGCCGCCGCCCCGGTCGCCTGGTCGGCGCCGGGCAGCGCCCGCAGCTCCTCGACGCGCGGCTCGGCGGTGAACCGCACCTTCTTGTTGTAACGGCCGGCCGACAGCGGGATCGACCGGGAGATCTGCCCGTGCAGCACGCTGAGGTCGCGGCCGGCGAGGTCGGCGGCGTCGAACTGGGTGCGGACGGCCATCATCCCGCAGCCGATGTCGACCCCGACCGCGGCCGGGATGATCGCGCCCTCGGTCGGGATGACCGACCCGACGGTGGCGCCCTTGCCCAGGTGTGCGTCGGGCATCAACGCGAGGTGGGGCTGGACGAACGGCATCGTGGCCGTCCGCTCGGCCTGCTCACGGGTGCTCGGCTCCAGGATGGACGCCCAGCTCAGCAGGCGTCCGTTGATCTGCTCCATGGTCCTTTCTCTTCTCCGTGGGAGGGCTGGTGGCGCTGCGCAGCCGGTGCAGTCAACGCGCTGAGCACCGCGGGTGCACGCCCTTTACCCGGACGACGGCCCCGGACGCACGGTCCACCCGAGGTCGGAGCGCCGCCGGCGGCAACATCACCCGTCAGGCGGACGCGGGGCGACAGGTGCACGGGGTGGACTGGGACCGTCCACCGCACCGACCGAGGAGAACACCGTGCTGGCATCCCACCCGACCGCCTCCCGCCCCTGGCAGGAGGCGGACGACGTGGGGTCCCGGGGTCACCGGTCGCCGCAGTCGGCCAGCCCGGTGCGGCGCCCCTGGTGGGCCCGGCTGGTGCGCCGCCTCGTCGGGGCGGCGCTGGTCCTGGTCGTCCTCGGCGTCGCCGTGCTCGGCGTGGCCTGGGTGGTGACCCCCGACGTCGGTGACGCCCGTGATCGGGTCACCGAGCGGCTGGCCGCCGCCGGCGCCACCCCGCTGGAGGGCGAGCTGCCCGACCGGGTGGTGGCCGCCGTGCTGGCCACCGAGGACGCACACTTCGAGCACCACGTGGGGGTCGACTGGCGCGGGGCGCTGCGGGCGCCGATCGGTGCGGTGACGGGCCAGGACCTGGGTGGGTCGACGCTGGACCAGCAGCTGGCCAAGAACGTCTACGAGGACGGCGAGGCGGGGTTCCTGAACCGGGTCTCCGCCGTGGCGCTCGCGCTCAAGCTGGACGCCGAGTGGTCCAAGGAGGACCTGCTGCGGATGTACCTCGACGACGCCTACTTCGGCCACGGCTTCACCGGCGTGGTCGACGCGGCCCAGGGCTACTTCGGGCTGGCGCCGGACGAGCTCAGCTGGACCCAGGCCAGCCTGCTGGCCGGGCTCCTGCAGGCGCCCAGCGCGTACGACCCGCTGAGACACCCGGAGCGGGCGGCGGCCCGGCAGGTGCACGTCCTCGACCGCCTGGTCGCCGTCGGTGAGCTCACCCGGGCCCTGGCCGACGACGTGGCCGACGACGACTGGGCGCTGACCGGCTGAGCGCGCGTTCCCTCCCGTTTCTGCCGCGCGCGACCCGGGCACCGGGCAGGCGACAGCGGAGACGACACGAGGGGAACCCCATGCAGGTCGGCTACAAGCTCGCCACCGAGGCGTTCGGCCCGGCGCAGATCATCGAGCAGACGGTGGCGGCCGAGGAGGCCGGCTTCGACTTCGTCGAGCTCAGCGACCACTACCACCCGTGGCTGGAGGAGCAGGGGCACAGCGCCTTCACCTGGTCGCTGCTGGGGGCCATGGCCGCGAGGACCGAGCGGATCCACCTCGCCACCGGGGTCACCTGCCCGATGATCCGGTACCACCCGGCGGTCATCGCCCAGGCCGCGGCGACCGTGCAGATCATCTCCGGCAACCGGTTCACCCTGGGCATCGGCGCCGGTGAGCGGCTCAACGAGCACGTCGTCGGTGGTGGCTGGCCGGCGGTGCGGATCCGGCACCACATGCTCCGCGAGGCGCTGGAGATCATCAACCTGCTCTGGCAGGGCGGCTACCAGTCCTACGAGGGGAAGTACCTCACGCTGGAGGACGCCCGGGTGTTCGACCTGCCCGACCAGCTGCCGGTGATCGCCGTCGCCGCCGGTGGGCCGGGCGCGGCCAAGCTGGCCGCCGAGCACGGCAGCGGCCTGTTCGCCACCGACGCCGACCCGTCGCTGGTGCAGGCCTACCAGGAGCACGGCGGCAGCGGCCCCCGCTACGCCGAGGTGCCGATGGCCTGGGCCGAGACCGAGGACGCCGGCGCGCAGGAGGCGCTGCGGACCAGCCGCTGGGCGCTGTCGGGCTGGCCGGTGATGAGCGAGCTGCCGAACCCGGTCAACTTCGACGCCGCCAGCAGCACGGTGACCGTCGAGGACGTCAAGGGCCAGTTCTCCTGCGGCCCGGACGTCGACCGCCACGTCCAGCAGGCGCAGCCCTACGTCGACGCCGGCTTCGACCACATCGTGCTGCAGAACGCCGGCCCGGACCCGGACGGGTTCATGCAGGTCGCCAAGAGCGAGCTGATCGAGCGGGTCCGGTCCCTCACCCCGTCGTCCTGATGCCGGTGGCGCCCGCACCGGCCGGCGCGGGCACCACCACCGGACGCCGCGACGGTCACCGATGAGCCGCGAGGAACGCTGGGAACGGCGGCTGGCGCTGCCGGTGCTGGTGGCTGCCCTCGCGTCCATCCCGGCGATGTTCCTGACCTTCGCCGGCGGCACGCTCGGCACCGCCGGCCGCACGATCGACGCCGTCAGCGGTCTGGTGCTGGTCGCCGAGACGGTGGTGCTGCTGGCGGTCGCCGAGGACAAGCGGGCCTGGCTCCGCGCGCACCGCGGGATGGTGCTGCTCACCCTCGGGGTGGTGGTGGCGATCGTGCTCGCGGTCGGACCCGTCCAGGTGCTGCGGCTCATCCGCACGGTGGGCGCGCTGCGGGTGCTGCGCGCGGGCCGGATCGTGCGGGCCGCGCGGGTGCTGGCCGCCCGGATCGGGCTGGCCGGCCGGGGGGCGCACCTGTTCGCCGGGATCGCCGGGACGCTCGTCGCCGTCTTCGTCGGGGTGGTGCTGGCCGACCCGACGTCGCGGTCCCGATCGCTGCTGACCGCGGTGGTCGGCCCGATCGGCACCTCGGCGGTCGTCGTGCTGTCCGTCCTGGCGGGTGCGCTGCTGGGCGGGGCGACCTACCTGCTCGCCCGGGACAGCGACCAGGGGGACGAGGACGACGGTGACGAGGAGAACGGTGACGAGGAGAACGGTGACGAGGAGGGGGACGAGGCCGGGGACGGCGCCCGGCCCGCCGCCGGCTAGACGTGCTGCCCGCCTTCGCCGGCGACGTCGCCGGGACCCGTCGCTCCTCCCGGGGCTCTGCGACCTCCGGCGCCACCTGGACGCCGTGGACCGGAACGCCTGACCGGCGGTGGTTGGGGCAGCACCACCCGGGGCACCCACCAGTCCTGGACCACAACGAGACGTGAGGAGGCAGCCATGGGGCTGTTCGGCAAGATGGCCAAGGCGGGCCTGGCGAAGAAGGCGATGAACGAGGCACGCAAGCCGCAGAACCAGCAGAAGCTCAAGAGCGCGTTCTCGTCGCTGACCAACCGTGGGAACAGCGGCGGCAAGTCGAGCGGCACGCGCCGGGGCTGACGCCTGAGCGGAGGAACGGCGGGTCATCCTGCCGACCTCCGCAGGGTTCCTGCCATCCGGCGGGGAACGTCGGAGCGAGGGGCACGGACGCGGTCAGACTGCCGTCCGTGCCCCTCGACGTCCCGCTGCCCGGTTCCGCCGCCGCCCGCGCTGCGCGCGAGGTGGCCGCGGCCTTCTCCTCGCCCGCGCTGCTCGCGCACAGCGACCGTTCGTACCTCTGGGCAGCGGAGTACGGCCGGGCCCGCGGCATCGGCTTCGACGCCGAGCTGCTCTACGTCGCCGCGATGCTGCACGACCTCGGCCTGGTGCCGGTCTTCGACAGCGACACCGCGCCGTTCGAGGAGGCCGGCGGGGCCGTCGCCTGGGTGTTCGCCGCCGGTGCGGGCTGGGACACCGACCGGCGGCGGCGCGTCTCGGACGTGATCGTGCGGCACATGTGGGCCGACGTCGACGTCGAGGCCGATCCCGAAGCGCACCTCCTGGAGCTGGCCACCGGCCTGGACGTCTCGGGGCGGCGACCCGAGGACTGGCCGGACGACTTCCGCGCGCAGGTGCTGGACCGGCACCCGCGGGGCGGGCTCGCCGAGGAGTTCCTCGGCTGCTTCACCGCGCAGGCCCGCCGCAAGCCCGCGTCGCTCGCCGGCCGGTTCGTCGCCGGTGGCTTCGCCGAGCGCGTGCGCGCCAACCCGCTGGACCACTGACCCCACCGGCCGCAGCCCGGCCCGGTCAGGAGGGGTTCCGACGACAGTCGTGGGGGGGGGGGGGGGGGGGGGGGGGGGGGGGGGGGGGGGGGGGGGGGGGGGGGGGGGGGGGGGGGGGGGGGGGGGGGGGGGGGGGGGGGGGGGGGGGGGGGGGGGGGGGGGGGGGGAG
>NZ_JBJGZY010000040.1:0-33437 GCF_054050755.1 Modestobacter sp. SYSU DS0511 | reverse complement strand
CCCCCCGCCCCCCCCCCCCCCCCCCCCCCCCCCCCCCCCCCCCCCCCCCCCCCCCCCCCCCCCCCCCCCCCCCCCCCCCCCCCCCCCCCCCCCCCCCCCCGACGCGCCGTCGGCGGGTGGCAGGGTTGGGCCGTGGCGGACAGGGGCTTGCGGGCGCCGGCGTGGCTCGAGGAGCTGGTGCACACCAACCACCCCTCGGTGCCCTGGCGCGACGTCGTCCGCTTCGGGCTGGTCGTCCCCGCCCCGCTCGCCGTCGCGCTCGCCGTCGGGGGGACGTCCGGGAGCGCGCTGGGCGCCGGCGCCTTCGCCACCATGGGCGCACTGGCCGCCACGCTCGCCCCGCAGCAGGGGCCGCTGCGCATCCGGCTGCGCCGGGTGGCCGCGGCCTCCCTGCTCGGCGGGCTCGGCCTGGTGGTCGGGCAGTCGCTCACCGGTGGTGGCTGGGTGCCGGTGCTGCTGCTCGCCGCGGTGTCGGCGTTCGCGGCGCTGATCAGCGCGGTCAGTGCGCCGCTGTCGCTCGGGGCACTGCAGTTGCTGATCTACACCGCCATCTCCTCCGGCCTGAGCACGCCGCTGCCGCCCGCTGCGGAGGTCGGCTGGTTCCTGTCCGGTGCATCGCTGGGCACCCTCGCCGTGCTGGTGCAGGCGCGCACCGAGCAGGTCGATCCCGACCGGGCGGCGGTCGGCGCGGTCTTCACCCGGGTGGCCGAGCTCCTGGAGGCGATCGGCACCGACCGGTCGGAGGAGGCCCGGCGGGCGCTGACCCTCGCGCTGAACACCGGCTACGACCGGGTGATCCACGCCCGCAGCCGCTCGGCCGGGCGCAGTGCCGAGCTCGGTGAGCTCGCCGGCGTGCTGAACTCGGCCGCGCCCCTCGTCGAGGCCGCGGTCGCCAGCGCCCGCACCGGCGTCGCCGCCGACTCCCGGGACATCGGCGCGGCCCACGCGCTGGCCACCGCGGTCACCGAGCGCCGTCCGCTGGCCGGGGAGCGGCCGCCCCCGGTGGACGACGGGCCGGCGCAGCGCCGCGCGGTGCGGCACGGCATCCGCCTGGTGTGGAACGTGGTGGGCGACCCCGAGGAGCGGGCCTCGGCCGCCGTCCCCCGCCCGCAGGTCGACCGCCGGGCCCGCGCCCGCGACCTGCTCGACCGCACGGTCGGCGACGCCGACTCCCGCGCGTTCGTCGTCCGGCTCACCCTCTGCATGACCGTCGCCGAGATCGCCCGCCAGACCCTGCCGGTGGAGCGCCCCTACTGGGTGCTGCTCACGGTGGCGATCGTGCTCAAGCCCGACTACGGCTCGGTGTTCACCCGTGCCGTGCAGCGTGGTGCGGGCACGCTGCTCGGCGTCCTGATCGGCTCGCTGCTGCTGACGTTCCTGTCCCGGGACGCCTGGGTCCTGCTGCCCCTGGCCCTGTCGGCGGCCGCGCTGCCGTGGGCGCGCAGCGGCAGCTTCGGGCTCTTCTCCGTCTTCCAGACCCCGCTGATCATCCTGCTGCTGGACCTGGCCACCCCGACGGGCGCCGGGCTGGTCGGCGCCCGGTTGGTCGACACCCTCATCGGCTGCGGGATCGTGCTGGTGTTCGGCTACCTGCTGTGGCCCCAGACCTGGCGGGCCCCGCTGGACGACGCCCTGCGCGCCGCCATCCTGGCGCTGGAGCGGTTCGTCGACGCGGCGTTCACCGACAGCCCGGAGGCCACCCGCCGCGCCCGCCGGGCCAGCTACCGGGCGCTGGCCGAGCTGCAGACCCAGCTGCAGCGGCGGCTGGCCGAGCCGCCGCCGGTGAGCACCCGGGCGGCCGCCTGGTGGCCGGTGATCGTCCAGCTGGAGCGCACGTCCGACGCGGTCACCGAGGCGGTGATCGAGCTGCGCGCCGGGGAACCGGTGCCCGATCCGGCGCAGGTGGCCGTGCTGCGCAAGGCCATCCGTGAGCTGGAGCAGGACCTGCGCGAGCACCGCCTCCCCGACGACGCCGAGGTGCACGCCGAGGGGGTGCTGGCGCTCGTGGCGCGGGAGGTCGACGCCGCCCGCCGGCTGGTGCGGGAGACCACCCCCGGCCGGTGGGCCGGCGTGCGCGGCGCCGACGACTGAACGGCTCAGCGCGGCGCGGGGATCGCGCTCCGCACCAGCAGGTTCCCGGCCGCTGCGGCCGGCAGCGGGCGGTGCAGCAGGAACCCCTGCGCGTGGTCGCACCCCTCGGCACGCAGCCGGTCCAGCTGGCCGGGCTCCTCCACGCCCTCGGCGACCACGGACAGCCCGAAGGTGTGCGCCGCCCGGATCATCAGCGCCACCAGCTCACCGGAGCCGGCGTCGGTCGAGGCGACGAAGCTCCGGTCGATCTTGAGCGTGTCGACCGGCATGTGCCGCAGCTGCCCGATCGAGGTGTAGCCGGTGCCGAAGTCGTCGATGGCGATCGCGGCGCCCGTCTCCCGCAGCGCCACCAGGTGCTCGATGGCCACCGGGTCGTCGACCAGCACCGTCTCGGTCACCTCGAGCACCAGCAGGCGCGCGGGCAGGCCCGAGGCGGCCAGCGCGTCGGCGACGTCGGTGACGACCTGCCGGTCGGCCAGGTGCCGGCCGGAGATGTTCACCGCCACCGTCGGCTCCGGGTGCCCGACGGGCACCGGCACGCTGCGCCGCCACTCGGCCAGCTGACGGGTCGCCTCGTGCAGCACCCAGCGGTCCAGGTCGCAGATCAGCCGGGAGCCCTCGGCCGCCGGGATGAACTCGTCCGGGGGCACCATGCCGACCCCCGGCCGGTCCCAGCGCACGAGCGCCTCGAAGCCGGTGAGCTGCCCGGTCCCGGCGTCGACCACCGGCTGGTAGTGCAGCAGCATCTCCCCGGCGGCCAGGCCCGAGGCCACCGCCGCCTCCAGCTCGGCCCGCTCGGCGAGCTGCGCGCGCAGCGTCTCGTCGAAGACCTCGGCCCGCCCGCGGCCGTGCCGCTTGGCCCGGTAGGTGGCCGCATCGGCCTCGGCGAAGAGCACGTCGGCGTCGGTGGTGGCGTCCCGGCTCACCGCGACCCCGATGCTGGCGCCCACCCGCACCTGGTGGCCGTCGGTGGCGATCGGCTGGCCGACCACCGCGATCAGCCGTTCGGCGAGCTCCAGCAGGTCGCGTTCGGCCTCCACCGGCTCGACCAGGACGACGAACTCGTCCCCGCCCAGCCGGCACACGACGTCCCCCGAGCGCACGGCCGCCTCCAGCCGGGCCGCGACGGTGCGCAGCACCTCGTCGCCGCAGGCGTGCCCGTGGGTGTCGTTGACCGCCTTGAAGCCGTCCAGGTCGACGAACAGCAGCCCGGTCATCGCGCCGGAGCGGCGGGCGCGGAACAGCGCCGACTCGGTCAGCTGCATGGCCTGCGCCCGGTTGGGCAGCTCGGTGAGCGCGTCGTGCGCGGCGCGGTGGGCCAGCGCCGACTGCAGCTCCTCGCGCTGGCGGACCGAGCTGACGATCTGGCGCACCGAGGCGTGCACGACCTCGCCCAGCGGCCCGGGGAGCGGTTCGGCGAGCAGCGCGTTGTCCAGGTCGCCGCGGGCCACGGCGCCGGCCTGCTCCTGCACGCGCCGGAGGCTGGCCACCGCGGAGGCCAGCGCGGCGGAGACGGTGCGAACCTCGCGCGGGCCGGCGACCTCCACCTGCACGAGAGCTCCCTCGCTGACGTGGTCGGCCTGCCCGGCGAGGACGCGCAGCGCCCGGGTCACCGCCCGGCCGACGAGCACCACGCTCAGCAGGGAGGCCAGCAGCACGAGGACGCCGAGCACCAGGGTGCGGTTGCGCCGGTCCACCGCCTGGTCCCGGTCGGCCGCGGACGCGGCCCGGGCCTCGTCGGCGGCGGTGTGCACCAGCCCGCTGAGCAGGGCGTCGCGGTCGCTGCTCTGGAAGAGGAGGGAGACCATCCGGGCGACGTCGGGCACCGCCGGCCGGCTGGCGTCCGCGGTTGGCCCGAGCAGCGCGTCGAGGGCCGTCGAGACGTCGGCGCCGCGCACCTCCTGCCACGCGGCCTGCAGGGACGGCTGGGACAGGTCCGCCATCTGCTCGAGGGCGTCGTTGTAGGCCAGCCACCCGGTCTCCCAGGCCAGCTGCGAGCCGATCAGCGTGCCGCTGTCCCCGAACACCGCGCCCAGGTAGAGCGGGGTCTGCCGGCTGGCGGTGGTGGCCAGCTGGGCCACGATCTGCACGTCCTGGATGGCCCGTTGGGTGCGCGCCGGCAGCCCCTCGGCAGTGGCCTCGGCGGCCACCGCGCGCTGGGTGTGCACCAGGTCGTTGGAGATGGCCAGGTAGCCGAGGTAGATGCCCTCGACGGAGACGGCGAACGTGTCGGCCCGTCCGCGCAGCGTGGCCAGCTGGGCCCGCACCCGCACCGCGGCATCGGAGCCGTAGCCGCCGCGCGCGGACTGGGCGAGCGCCTCGTCGGTGGTCTCCCGGGCGGTCTGCAGCGTCTCCAGCGCCACGGTGCGCTGCTGCCCCAGCAGGAGGACCGGCAGCCCCAGGGCGGCGGCGGCGCCGGGCTGGTCGATGACCGACAGCGCGAGGGTCGGCAGGATCTCCTGCTCCACGCTGCTGCGCGCGGTGTCCAGGTGGGCCAGCGCACCGACCGCCGCCTCGGCGCGGGCGGCGCTGGCCGCCTCGGCGATGCTGGCCCGGGTGAGCGCCGCGGTGAGGGCGGCCGCTCCCAGCAGCGGGACCAGGGTGAGCGCGGTCAGGTACACCCACAGCGGGACGCCGCGGCCGCGGCCCCGGAGGGAGCGGCGTCGCGTCGTCGTCGATCTGCGCAGCACGAGAGTGCCATCGGCTGTGCCGCACGTCGCATTGAGCCGGGCCACCCCGACGGGGTGACGAACTGGTCCGGATGAACCGGTGGGCGCGGCAGGGATCGAACCTGCGACCGCTCGCTTGTAAGGCGAGAGCTCTCCCGCTGAGCTACGCGCCCGTGCGGCCAGGGTAAGGGCCGCCCCTGGTCGCCGGGATCAGGTGGCCAGCCCGGCGACCGCGTCCTTCCAGCCCGACTGCGCCCGCGGGTCACCGGGCTGGTTCACCTCGGTGAAGGCGACGACGCCGTCCGCGTCGATCAGGAAGGTGCCGCGCAGCGCCATGCCGGCCCGCTCGTTGAACACCCCATAGGCCTGCGCGGTCGACCCGTGCGGCCAGAAGTCCGACAGCAGCGGGAACGGCAGGCCCTCCTTCTCGCGGAACGCCTTGAGGCTGAACACCGGGTCGGTGGAGATCGCCACGACCTGCACGCCGGCCCGGGTGTAGGTGGCGAGGTCGTCGCGCAGCTGGCAGAGCTCTCCGGTGCAGGTGCCGGAGAAGGCGAAGGGGTAGAAGACCACCAGCACCGGGGCGCCGCGCAGCCCGCTCAGCGAGACCACCTGCTTGTCCTGGTCGGGCAGGCTGAACTCGGGCGCGACGTCACCGACGGAGAGGCTCATGCCCCCGATGCTGCCGGAACGGCGTCCGGCCCCCACCCCCGGCCCCGTCCGGAGGCTCGCCCCGAGCGCGGTGACGCGCTGGAACGGCCCCTCCCAGGGGGCCGTCGTGAGCTCGCGAGCGGCGGGGGCGAGGGGGTCCTTCGTCAGCGGCGGGGCTGGCGAGCTGCCTTGGGGGTGACCAGGCGGATGCCCGACCACTCCTTGGCCGCCGAGATGCTCGAGGTCTGCTGCAGGCCGGCCGTCGGCGCCGCCTCGGTGACGTCACCGGGCTCGACGTGGCCGGGACGCCCGGACTTGGGCACCA
This sequence comes from Modestobacter sp. SYSU DS0511, assembly GCF_054050755.1. NCBI lineage: Bacteria > Bacillati > Actinomycetota > Actinomycetes > Geodermatophilales > Geodermatophilaceae > Modestobacter > Modestobacter sp. SYSU DS0511. The sequence continues at coordinate 27,701 of NZ_JBJGZY010000040.1, read as the reverse complement.
GCAGCCACACCACGCCGTCGTCGGCGAGCGAGGCGATCGAGTCGACGAGCGCGTCGATCAGGTCGCCGTCCTCCTCCCGCCACCACAGCAGGACGACGTCGGCCACCTCGTCGGAGTCCTCGTCGACCATCTCGCTGCCCGACAGCTCCTCGACGGAGTCGCGCAGTTGCTCGTCGACGTCCTCGTCCCAGCCGAGCTCTTGCACGACCATGCCCGGCTTGATCCCCAGCCGGGCAGCCATGCTGGTGCTGCCCGAGTCGACGCTCATCCCTGCTCGTCCTCCATGTGTCCCAGTAGATCGGTTCCGGCGGTCCCGCGCACGATCACACACCCCGCGCGGTGCCGGTGGACCGACAGTCTGCTGGGTCGGGGGCCCTCAGCGATACCCGACCGGCTCATCGCGTGCCCGCCACGCCGTCCGGGGGCCGCCCGGCGCCTCGCGGCGCGGGGCTCACCGGGGCCCCGGATCGGGTCGTTCGGGACGCGTCGGGCGGGGCGCGTGACGCGCGCTACCCCGACAGGGGACGATGTGGGGCATGAGCGCACCGCAGCAGTCGGACGGAGACCCCGCCCGCACCACCGGCACCCCCCGCGCGGTCATCACCGACGGGCGGGCCAGCCAACTCCCGGACACCGACCCGGACGAGACCCAGGAGTGGCTGGAGTCCCTCGACGCGGTCGTCGACCACGCCGGTCGCAACCGCGCCCGCTACCTCATGCTCCGCATGCTCGAGCGCAGCCGCGAGCAGCAGGTCGGCGTCCCCGCGCTCCGCAGCACCGACTACATCAACACGATCCCGCCGGAGCAGGAGCCGTGGTTCCCCGGCGACCTGGAGGCCGAGCGGAAGATCCGCCACGCCATCCGCTGGAACGCCGCGATCATGGTGCACCGCGCGCAGCGGCCGGGGATCGGCGTCGGCGGCCACATCTCCTCCTACGCGTCGTCGGCGATGCTCTACGAGGTGGGCTTCAACCACTTCTTCCGCGGCAAGGACCACCCCGGCGGCGGCGACCAGATCTACTTCCAGGGCCACGCCTCGCCGGGCATCTACGCCCGCGCCTTCCTCGAGGGCCGGCTGACCGAGCACCAGCTCGACGGGTTCCGCCAGGAGGTCAGCCACCCCGGCGGCGGGCTGTCGTCCTACCCCCACCCGCGGCTGATGCCGGACTTCTGGGAGTTCCCCACCGTCTCCATGGGCCTGGGCCCGATGAACGCGATCTACCAGGCTCGGTTCAACCGCTACCTGCAGAACCGCGGCATCGCCGACACCGCCGACCAGCACGTGTGGGCGTTCCTCGGCGACGGCGAGACCGACGAGCCGGAGTCGCTCGGTCCGATCGGGCTGGCCGCGCGCGAGGAACTGGACAACCTCACCTTCGTCATCAACTGCAACCTGCAGCGCCTCGACGGCCCGGTCCGCGGCAACGGCAAGGTCATCCAGGAGCTGGAGTCGTTCTTCCGCGGCGCCGGCTGGAACGTCATCAAGGTGATCTGGGGCCACGGCTGGGACAAGCTGCTGGCCGCCGACCGCGACGGCGCCCTGGTCAACCTGATGAACTCGACGCCGGACGGCGACTACCAGACCTACAAGGCCGAGGACGGCGCCTTCGTCCGCGAGCACTTCTTCGGCCGCGACCCGCGCACCCGCAAGCTGGTCGAGGGCATGACCGACGACGAGGTCTGGCAGCTCGCCCGCGGCGGGCACGACTACCAGAAGGTCTACGCCGCCTACAAGGCCGCGATGGACCACAAGGGCCAGCCCACGGTCATCCTCGCCAAGACCATCAAGGGCTGGACGCTGGGCAGCCACTTCGAGGGCCGCAACTCCACGCACCAGATGAAGAAGCTGACCGCCGAGGACCTGGTGGGCTTCCGCGACCGGCTGGAGATCCCGATCCCGGACGAGCAGCTGGACAAGACGCTGCCGCCCTACTACAAGCCCGACCCGGACTCCCCCGAGATGCAGTACATGCTCGAGCGGCGCCGGCAGCTGGGCGGGTCGGTGCCCCGGCGGCGGTCGGAGCACAAGCCGCTGAAGACCCCCGAGGACAAGGCGTTCGACGTCCTCAAGCGCGGCTCGGGCAAGCAGGAGGTGGCCACCACCATGGCCTTCGTCCGGCTGCTCAAGGAGCTCATCAAGGACAAGGAGCTCGGCCCGCGCTTCGTGCCGGTCATCCCCGACGAGGCCCGCACCTTCGGGATGGACTCGCTCTTCCCGTCGCAGAAGATCTACAACCCGCACGGGCAGAACTACACGTCGGTCGACCGCGAGCTGATGCTGGCCTACAAGGAGTCCGAGCAGGGTCAGATCCTGCACGAGGGGATCAACGAGGCCGGCTCCACGGCCTCGTTCATCGCCGCGGGCACCTCCTACGCCACGCACGGCGAGGCGATGATCCCGATCTACATCTTCTACTCGATGTTCGGGTTCCAGCGCACCGGCGACTCGATCTGGGCGGCCGCCGACCAGATGACGCGCGGCTTCCTGCTGGGCGCCACCGCCGGCCGGACGACGCTCAACGGCGAGGGCCTGCAGCACGAGGACGGGCACTCGCTGCTGCTGGCGGCGACCAACCCCGCCGTCGTCACCTACGACCCCGCGTTCTCCTACGAGGTCGGGCACATCACCAAGGACGCCCTGGCCCGGATGTACGGCAACGACCCGGGCGCGCCGCTGGGTGGGCACCGTGACCCGAACGTCATGTACTACCTGACGGTCTACAACGAGCCCTACCAGCAGCCGGCCGAGCCGGAGGACCTGGACGTCACCGGCCTGCTGGCCGGCATGTACCGCTACGCCGAGGGCCCGCAGCTGGAGGACGGCACCAAGGCCCAGGTGCTCGCCTCCGGGGTGGCCGTGCCGTGGGCGCTGCGGGCGCAGCAGCTGCTGGCCGACGACTGGGGGGTCTCCGCCGACGTCTGGTCGGTGACCTCCTGGACCGAGCTGCGCCGCGAGGCGGTCGAGGCCGACGAGTGGAACCTGCTGCACCCGGCCGAGGAGCCCAAGGTGCCGTTCGTGACCCGGCAGCTGACCGACGCCCCCGGCCCGGTCGTGGCGGTCTCGGACTGGATGAAGGCGGTCCCCGACCTCATCGCGCCGTTCGTCCCCGGTGGGTTGTCATCGCTGGGCACCGACGGGTTCGGCCTGTCCGACACCCGCCCGGCGCTGCGCCGGCACTTCCAGGTCGACGCCGAGTCGATCGTCGTCCGCACGCTGGCGTCGCTGGCCCAGCGCGGCGAGATCGAGCGCGACGTCGTCCGGCAGGCGGTGGAGAAGTACCAGATCGGGGACGAGGAGAAGGCCCCCGCCGAGGAGCGGACGGACGAGCACCCGGCCACCTGAGCCTGGCGCTGCTCAGCACTGATCAGGTGACCTGATCACCGGCTGTCCCCCCGCACCAGCGTTGGTGCGGGGGGACAGTCATTCGTGCAGGGGGACGTCGATGCAGGGGTGCCGAGACGCCTGCTCACCCGCACGCCCGCTCCGCCGGCCGCCGTCCACACCGTCGGTGGCTGCCCACAGGACACCGCGGACGCTTCCCGGGTGGCCGTCGTCGAAGCGACGGTGGCGTCATGGAACCGACCCTCGCCAGCGCGATGGACCGGCATGCCGGTGTCTTCTCCACCGCCGACGCGCTCGCCACCGGGATCGACCGCAACGCCATCGGGCCGCTGGTCCGGTCCGGTGCCTGGCGGCGCATCCGCTACGGCGTCTACACGACCGGTGAGGTGTGGCGCCGGCACGAGGCCGGGGGCCGCACCCACCGGTTGGAGTGCGCCGCCGTCCTGCGCCGCCTGGGCGACGCGTCCACCGCGGTCAGCCACACGTCGGCGGCTTGGCTGCACGGCCTGGTCGTCCCGCGAGCCACCGACGGCGTCGTGCGGCTGACGGACCCCGACAACTTCCGGACCGGCCGGGGCTACCGGATCAGTCCAGCCGGACTCCCGGCCGAGGACGTCGTGGTGCTGCAGGGGCTGCACGTCACCACGATCACCCGGAGTCTGGCCGACGTGGGGCGGGAATGGGACCTCGCCGACACCGTCGTGGCAGTGGACGACGCCCTGGCCGACGGGCTGACCACGCCGGCTCAACTGCGGGACGCGGCCCTCGCCCAGACCCACTGGTCCGGCTGCGGGCGCGCGGCTCAGGCGTTCTCACTGGCGCGCGTCGGGGCGCACTCCCCGCACGAGACCCGCACCCGGCTCGCCCTGCTCGCTGCGGGACTCCCCGAGCCGCTGCTGCAGCAGGCCGTCTTCCTCGACTCGCGCCTCGTCGCCGTCCTGGACATGTACTGGCCGGAGCACGGCGTCTTCGCCGAGTGCGACGGCATGGTCAAGTACGCCGACCCGTGGCGAGGCCGCACCCCCGCCCAGGTGCTGTGGGAGGAGAAGCGCCGGCAGGACGTGCTGCTGGACCTCGACCTGCAGGGCGTGCGGATCACCCCGGAGGACCGCGGACGCCCCTGGAGCGAGAAGGTCGACCGCTTGTGGTCGCTGCTCGCTCGTGGCCACCGGGCCGTCCCGCGTTACCGGACGGAGTCCTGGAACCGGGGGCTCCGGTCGCCCCGCCCGGCCGCCGCCAGCTGACGCTCACGACGTCCCCCCGCAGCACTGCCTGTCCTCCCGCACCAATGCTGCTGCGGGAGGACAGGCAGTGATCAGGTGACCTGATCACTGCCGCCGCATCAGGCGAGCGGGTCAGCCGGCGAGGGCGTCCAGCGCCATCCGGGCGTAGAGGGCGACGCCGGCGGGCAGCGCGTCCTCGTCGAAGACCACCAGGTTCGAGTGGTTGCCCGGGGCGGTGGCCGGGTCGAGATCGGGCGGGCAGGCGCCGAGGAAGGCCATCGCGCCGGGCACCCGCTCCAGCACGTAGGAGAAGTCCTCCGCGCCCATCAGCGGCACCGGCATCACCCGGCTGGCGTCCGCGCCGAGCACCGCGCCGGCGGCAGCGGTCACCCGGGCGGCGACGTCGGCGTCGTTGACCGTCACCGGGTAGCCCTCGATCCGCTCGAACACCGCGGTCAGCCCGTGGGCGGCGGCGACGTGCTCCCCGACCCGCTGCACCGCGGCGAGGACCTGCGCGCGCCGCTCCGCCGACAGCGTGCGGATGGTGCCGTGCAGCAGCGCCGAGTCCGGGATGACGTTGTCGGTGGTGCCGGCCTCCAGGTGGCCGACGGTGACCACCGCGGGGTCGAACACGTCGACGGTGCGGGTCACCATCGTCTGCAGGGCGAGCACGATCTCCGCGGCCACCGGCACCGGGTCGGCGCCCAGGTGCGGGGTGGAGGCGTGGCCGCCGCGGCCGTGGACGGTGATCGTCCACTGGTCGGCCGAGGCCATCATCGGGCCGGGCCGGACGTTGATCGTGCCGGTCGGGAACATCGTGGAGATGTGCAGCGCGAACGCCCCGCTCACCGGGGCCTCGGGGACGGCGTCCAGCAGCCCCTCCTCGAGCATGAACCGGGCGCCGTGGAAGCCCTCCTCCCCGGGCTGCAGCATGAACACCACCTGCCCGGCGAGCTGGTCGCGGCGCTCGGCGAGCAGCCGGGCGGCGCCCAGCAGCATCGCGACGTGGGTGTCGTGCCCGCAGGCGTGCATCACGCCGGCCACCTCGGAGGCGAAGGGCAGCCCGGTGTCCTCCTGCACCGGCAGCGCGTCCATGTCGGCGCGCAGCAGGTAGCTCGGCCCGGGCCGGGCGCCGCGGAGCACCCCGACCACCGAGCTGGTGGTGGTGCCGGTGGTCAGCTCGACGGGCAGGCCGGCGAAGGCCTCGACGACGGCGGCCTGCGTCTCCGGCAGGTGCAGGCCGATCTCCGGACGGCGGTGCAGCCGGCGGCGCAGGTCGAGCGTGCGGTCGGCGTCGGCACGGGCGGCGGCGAAGAGGTCAGCATCGGCAGGCATGCGGGCCAGTCTGTAGCAGTGCTCAAGATGCGGGGAGGTCAGTCGGCCCACGCGGGGCGGGCGGTGTCCAGCTGCCAGACCAGGACGACGCCAGAACCCGGCACCGGCCCCTCCCCCACCGCGGCCGTGACGCCGTCGTCGCCGACGGCCACCCGCAGCCCCGGCGGTACGTCCGGTCCGGCCGTCCCCAGCCACAGCCGGGCGTCGGGGCGGCTGAGGTCGATCCAGCCGGTGGGCCGCAGCAGCACGTCGTGCGCCGGCTGGGCCCCGGGGTCGGCGGCCCGCAGGTAGGTCTGCACCAGGTGGGCGCCGTCGGCGCCGGCGACCTCGTCGTGCGCCAGCCCGCGACCGGCCCGCAGCACCGCGACGTCGCCCGGGCCGACCACCGCCTCCCGGCCCCAGGCGTGCCGTACCGAGCCGCGGAGCACCACGGCGACCACGTCGACGTCCCGGTGGGCGTGCCGGCCGTAACCCGCTCCCCCGGTCAGCCGGTCGTCGGCCAGCCGCAGCAGCGGGCCCAGCGAGCCATCCGCGGGGTCCAGCAGCACCCGCGAGTCGAGCCCGGTCACGCCGCCACCAGCCCCGGAAGTGGTGTGTGCACGATCTCCAGGATCCCCCGCCCATGCCGCCGTGACACCCTAGCCGCCGTGGAGGACACCACAGCGGCGCGGCCCGCGCGCGTGCGCCCGTCGGAGGCGACGCTGCGCCGGCTGGAGCGGGCCTCCGGGTCGCTGGCCACGCAGGCGGTTGCCCGGATGGACGAGGAGCTCGCCTGGTTCCGGGCGATGCCGGCCGACCAGCGGTCCTGGGTCACCCTGGTCGCCCAGGCGGGCATCGCCTCGCTGGTCGAGTGGTGCCGCAACCCCGGCCGGCCGCCCCGGCTGACCGGCGAGGTCTTCGGCGCCGCGCCCCGCGAGCTGGCGCGCGCCGTGCCGCTCAAGCAGACCGTCGACCTGATCAAGGTCACCGTGGAGGTCGTCGAGGCCCGGGTGGGCCAGGTCGCCGAGCCCGGCGAGGCCGAGCCGCTGCGGCTGGCCGTGCTGCAGTTCAGCCGCGAGGTCGCCTTCGCCACCGCGCACGTCTACGCCAGCTTCGCCGAGAACCGCGGCGCCTGGGACGCGCGGCTGGAGGCCCTCGTGGTCGACGCCCTGGTGCGCGGCGACCGGTCCGAGGAGCTGCCGGGCCGGGCCGCGGCGCTGGGCTGGGCCACCACCGGCCCGGTGCTGGTGCTGGTCGGCGCCGCGCCGCCGGCGGAGCGGGACTCCCGCGCCGCGGTGCGGCGGGCGGCGCGCTCGCTGCGCAGCGAGGTGCTCGTGGGGGTGCACGCGGACAAGCTGGTGGTGGTCCTGGGTGGCGTCGACCGGCTGACCGAGGTCGCCGAGCGGGTGTGCCGGGAGTTCGGGCCGGGCCCGGTCGTCGTCGGCCCGCAGGTCGACTCGCTGGCCCGCGCCGCCGAGTCCGCGGCCGCGGCGCTCGCCGGGCTGCGCGCTGCCGCAGCCTGGCCGGACGCGCCCCGCCCGGTGGACGCCGAGGCGCTGCTGCCTGAGCGCGCCCTCGACGGCGACCCGGTGGCCCGGACGGCGCTGGCCGAACGGATCGCCGGCCCGCTGGAGGCCGCCGGCGGGGAGGTGCTGGAGACCGTCCGGGCGGTGCTCGCCCACGGGGGCAACCTGGAGGGGACGGCGCGGGCACTGTTCGTGCACCCCAACACCGTGCGATACCGGCTCAAGCGGGCCACCGAGCTGACCGGGTGCTCGATCACCGACCCCCGCGGGGCCTGGACCCTGCAGCTGGCGCTGGCGCTGACCCGCCTCGAGGGCGCCCGGTCGCTCTGGCACTGACCGGACCGGCCATTGTGGCCTCCCCCACCCCGAACCGTCATCTGGAGCAGTTCCGGAGGCCGCTTTTGGAGGGTTCCTCCAAAGACCGACCGCAGTAATTCGTGGGTCTTCCGGCTCCGCGCGGCGCCGTCACCTGCCAGGGTTGTCCCGTGCTGGCCGTTCTCGCCCCCGGACAGGGTGCCCAGAAGCCCGGGATGCTCACCGACTGGCTCGACCTCCCCGGCGCGGAGCCGTTCTTCCGCTGGGCCGGGGCGATCGCCGACGCCGACCTCCTGGAGCTCGGCACGACCGGTGACGCCGAGGCGATCAAGGACACCGCGGTCACCCAGCCGCTCGTCGTCGCGATGAGCCTGTTCATCGCCCGCGAGCTCGGCGGGATGCCGGGCCCGGTGCTCCACGCACCCGCCGCCGGCCGCGACGTCGTCATCACCGGCCACTCGGTGGGCGAGCTGACCGCCGCCGCGCTGGCCGGCGCGCTCTCGGTCGAGGCCGCGATCGCGCTGACCGCGGTGCGCGGCCGGGCGATGGCCCGGGCCTGCGCGCAGACGCCGACCGGGATGTCCGCCGTCCTGGGGGGCGACCCGGAGCAGGTGCTCGCGGCGATCGAGCGCCACGGCCTGACCCCGGCGAACATGAACGGCGGCGGTCAGGTGGTCGCCGCCGGCTCGCTGGACGGTCTCGCCGCGCTCAAGGCCGACCCGCCGGAGAAGGCGCGGATCATGCCGCTGTCGGTCGCCGGCGCCTTCCACACCTCGTACATGGCCAGCGCCCGCGACGAGCTGGAGGGCCTGATCGGTGGGCTGCGCCCGGCCGACCCGAGCCGGCTGCTGCTGTCCAACGCCGACGGCGCCGCGGTCGACGACGGCGCCGAGGTGCTCTCCCGGCTGGTCACCCAGGTCACCAGCCCGGTGCGCTTCGACGCGTGCCTGGCGACCCTGCGCGACCTCGGCGTCACCGCCGTGCTGGAGCTGCCCCCGGCGGGTGCGCTCGCCGGCCTGGCGAAGCGGGAGTGGAAGGGAACCGACATCGAGGTGCTGGCGCTGACCAAGCCCGCCGACCTCGACCGCGCGCGGGAGCTGATCGACGCCGAGCGTGGGCGCGCGGAGGCCCAGCACTCCCCCGACTGGCGGGTGGTCGTCGCCCCCGCCCGCGGCACGGTCAACCCGGCCGACGTCGCCGAGGGCACGCACCTGCCGGCCGGCACTCCGCTCGGCTGCATCCGCAGCCGCCGCGAGGAGGTCAACGTCTCCGCCGGCTACGACGGCGTCCTCGCCGAGTGGCTGGTGTCCGACGGCGACCTCGTCGACGCCGGTGACCCGATCGCCCGTCTCTACCCGGAGGTTGCCCAGTGACGTCGATCCGACTGCGGGAGGGGGCGCCCGGCGCGCAGATCCTCGGCCTGGGCGGCTACCGGCCACGCCGGCGGGTCACCAACGCCGAGCTCGAGACGGTGATGGACACCAACGACGAGTGGATCCAGACCCGGGTCGGCATCGCCGAGCGCCGCTGGGCCTCGGAGGACGAGACGCTGGTCGAGATGGCGGTGGCCGCCGGCGGCAAGGCCCTGGCCGCCAGCGGGCTGGCTCCCGACCAGGTCGACCTGGTCATCGTGGCGAGCGCGAGCCTGACCGCCCCGATCCCGGGCATCGGCCCGCAGGTGGCCCACCGGCTGGGCGTCCCCCGCCCGGGGGCGTTCGACCTCAACGCCGGCTGCGCCGGGTTCTGCTACGCGCTGGGGATGGCCTCCGACGCCATCCGCTCCGGCGACGCCCGGCACGTGCTCGTCGTCGGGGTCGAGCGGCTCACCGACGTCACCGACCTGACCGACCGCTCGACCGCGGTGATCTTCGCCGACGGCGCGGGTGCGGCCGTGGTCGGGCCGTCCGACGAGCCCGGCATCGGCCCGGTCGCCTGGGGCAGCGACGGCGACCAGTACACCGCCATCGAGATCGCCGCCGGCCGCTCGACGATGACGATGGCCGGGCAGGCCGTGTACCGCTGGGCCACCACGAAGCTCACCGCCACCCTCGAGGAGGCGATGGAGTCCGCCGGCGTCACCGCCGCCGACATCGACGTCTTCGCCCCGCACCAGGCCAACCTCCGGATCATCGAGTCGATGTCGAAGAAGCTCGGCTTCGGCCCGGACACCGTGATCGCCCGCGACATCGTGCAGTCCGGGAACACCTCCGCGGCGTCGGTCCCGCTGGCGCTGACCGCGCTGGTGGAGTCCGGCGAGGCCAAGAGCGGCGACCTAGCCCTGGTGCTCGGCTACGGCGCCGGGCTGACGTTCGCCGGCCAGGTCCTCCGCCTGCCCTGATAGACCAGTGACCTCGCCGGGACGCCCGTCCCGGTCGACGGCGGAGCCACCCGGCCCCGCCAACCGCAGACAGAGAGAGGACCCCGCGTGCCCAGCACCGCAGAGATCCAGGCCGGCCTCGCCGAGATCCTGGAGGAGGTGGCCGGCGTCGCCCCGGCCGACGCCACCCCCGAGAAGTCCTTCACCGAGGACCTCGACGTCGACTCGCTCTCGATGGTGGAGATCGCCACCGCCGTCGAGGACAAGTTCGGCGTGGCCATCCCCGACGACGAGCTCGGCAATATCAAGACCGTCGGGGACGCCATGTCCTACATCGAGAAGAACCAGGGCTGACCCAGCCCGTCACCGTTCTCCCCCCGGCCGTCCGGCCAGCCAGTCCCAGGAGGAAGTCATGAGCACGCCCACCGCCGACGTCGTCGTCACCGGGCTCGGCGCCACCACGCCACTCGGTGGTGACGTCGCCTCCACCTGGGAGGCGCTGCTGGCCGGCCGGTCCGGGGTGAGCCGGCTGAGCGCCGACTGGGCGGCGGACTTCCCCGCCCAGCTCGTCGCCCAGCTCGCCGTCGAGCCGTCCGAGCAGCTGGACCGGGTCCGCTCCCGCCGTCTCGACCGCAGCCAGCAGGTCGCCGTGATCGCCGGCGAGGAGGCCTGGCGCGACGCCGGCGGCGCCGACTCCGGGGTCGACCCCCTGCGGATCGCCGTCGTCTTCGGCACCGGCATCGGCGGCGCGGTCACCCTGCTCGACCAGGACGACGTCCTGGAGGCCAAGGGCCCGAAGCGGGTCTCCCCCTTCACCATCCCGATGCTCATGCCCAACGGCCCGGCCGCCGCCGTCGGGCTGGCCGTCGGCGCCAAGGCCGGCGTGCACGCCCCGGTGAGCGCCTGCGCCTCGGGCGCCGAGGCGATCCGCTGGGGCCTGGACCTGCTCCGGTTCGACCGCGCCGACATGGTCGTCGTCGGCGGCACGGAGGCCTGCGTGCACCCGCTGCCGATGGCCGGCTTCGCCGCGATGCGCGCGATGAGCACCCGCAACGACGAGCCCGAGCGCGCCTCCCGGCCCTTCGACAAGGGTCGGGACGGCTTCGTCCTCGGCGAGGGCGCGGGCGCCCTCGTGCTCGAGCGCGCCGACGCCGCCCGTGCCCGGGGCGCGAAGGTGTACGCCCGGCTGGCCGGCGCCGGCGCCACCGCCGACGGCTACGACCTGGTCGCCCCCCACCCGGAGGGCGAGGGCGCCGGCCGGGCGATCGCCGCGGCGATCCGCGACGCCGGGCTCACCCCCGCCGACATCGGTCACGTGAACGCGCACGCCACCTCCACCCCGATCGGCGACACCGCCGAGGCCTCCGCCATCCGCAACGCCATCGGCGACCACCCGCTGGTCACCGCCACCAAGAGCCAGACCGGGCACCTGCTCGGGGCGGCCGGGGCACTGGAGTCGGTCTTCACCATCCTGGCGCTGCGCGACCAGCTGGTGCCGGCGACGGCGAACCTCGACGACCCCGACGACGACGCCGCGGTCCAGGCGCTGGACATCGTCCGCCGCGAGCCGCGGAAGGCCTCGTTCACCGCCGCGCTGAACGACTCCTTCGGGTTCGGCGGCCACAACATGGCCCTGGTCTTCACCACGGCATGACGCAGGACCCCGCTGCCCCCGGCACTCGCGAGCTCGCGGCGGGCCCCTGCAGCGCGGCCGTTCCCTCCGGCACGTCCCTCTGAGGAGCTGCTCATGACCACCGCCACCCCCGCGCCGCCGGTCGCCACCGTCGACCCCCGCGACCCCGAGGACCGGCTGGCCCGGTTCTTCGACCCGGGCTCGCTGCAGCTGCTGGCCGCCCGCGACACCTCCGGGGTGCTGGCGGGGCGCGGCACCGTCGCCGGCTCCCCGACGATCGCCTACTGCACCGACGCCACGATCATGGGCGGCGCGATGGGCGTCGACGGCTGCCGGCACATCGTCGACGCCATCGACACCGCGCTGCGCGAGCGGGTGCCGGTCGTCGGCATCTGGCACTCCGGGGGTGCCCGGCTGGCCGAGGGCGTCACCGCCCTGCACGCGGTCGGCGAGGTGTTCGCCGCGATGGTGCGCGCCTCGGGGCGGGTGCCGCAGATCTCCGTCGTCCTCGGCGCTGCCGCCGGCGGCGCGGCCTACGGGCCGGCGCTCACCGACCTGGTGATCATGGGCCCGGCCGGGCGCGTGTTCGTCACCGGCCCGGACGTCGTCCGGTCGGTCACCGGTGAGGTCGTCGACCAGGAGCAGCTCGGCGGCCCGGATACCCACGGTCGGCGCTCCGGCGTCGTGCACGTGGTGACCGAGACCGAGGCCGAGGCGCTGGAGACCGCCCGCACCGCGGTCGACCTGCTGGCCGCGCAGGGCAGCTTCGCCCCCGCCCAGGACGAGCCGGCCGTCGACCTCATGGCACTGCTGCCCGAGCAGCGCAACCGCGCCTACGACGTCAAGCCGCTGGTCGCCACCCTGCTCGACGGCCCCGGCCTGGAACTGCACCCGCGGTTCGCACCGAACATCGTGACCACGCTCGGCCGGCTTGCCGGGCGCACCGTCGGGGTGATCGCGAACAACCCGCTGCGCCTGGGCGGCTGCCTGGACTCCGCCTCCGCGGAGAAGGCGGCCCGGTTCGTGCGGATGTGCGATGCCTTCGGGGTGCCGCTGGTCGTGCTGGTCGACGTGCCCGGCTACCTGCCCGGCGTCGGCCAGGAGTGGGACGGCGTGGTGCGCCGCGGGGCGAAGCTGCTGCACGCCTTCGCCGAGGCGGTGGTGCCGCGGGTGACGCTGGTGACCCGCAAGTCCTACGGCGGCGCCTACATCGCGATGAACGCCCGCTCGCTCGGGGCCAACGCGGTGTTCGCCTGGCCCGGGGCCGAGGTCGCCGTCATGGGCGCCAAGGCCGCCGTCGGCATCCTGCACCGCAAGAAGCTCGCTGCCGCACCGCCCGGGGAGCGGGAGGCGCTGCACGCGCAGCTGGCCGAGGAGCACGAGCGGATCGCCGGCGGGGTGAACCGGGCCCGGGAGATCGGCGTCGTCGACGACGTCGTCGAGCCGGCCCAGACCAAGCGGCGGCTGGTGGCCGCGCTGGCGGAGACCCCGGCCGGGCGGGGCGCGCACGGCAACATCCCGCTCTGAGCGACGCCCCCGCCTCCCGCGGGGATCAGGTCAGCTGATCGTGCTCGCGCCTGGCTCACCTCCTGCGGTGAGCCAGGCGCAGGCACGGTGAGCCAGGACGGCGAACGGCCCGGCCCCCTCGAAGGGGCCGGGCCGTTGCGCGTTCGGCTGGGCGGCGGTCGAGTCGGGACGCCGCCTGCCGTCAGACGACCTGGTGCAGCCAGGTGACCGGGGCGGCGTCGCCGGCGTACCGGTAGGCCTCCAGGTCGGCGTCCCAGGCGGCGCCCAGGAGCTGGTCGACGCCGTGGCGGAACGCCTCGACCGAGGTGGCGGTGGCGGCCAGGTGCCGCAGCTGCTGCTCGGTGATGATCAGGTCGCCGTTGGCGCTGACCGGCGCACGGTGCACCCCGTGCCCGGGCACGTAGGACATGCGCTCACCGTCGTTGCCGTGGCTGGCCTCCTCGGTCACCTCGAAGCGCAGCATCGGCCACTGCTTCAGGGCAGCGACCAGCTTGGCCCCGGTGCCGGGGGCGCCCGTCCAGGCGATCTCGGCACGGTAGGAGCCGTGCGCCACGGGCTGGTCAGCCCACGTCAAAGACACCGGCGCGCCGACGACGCGCTCGAGCGCCCATTCGACGTGCTGGCACAACACCTTCGGGCACGCGTGCACGAAGACGACACCCTGGGTTGACCGTCGCTGCACGGCGCACCTCCATCGACTCGACTGGTTCGTCTTCCCCAACGGACCTGTCGTGTTCGGTGGCACTGCGTTCGCACTGCGGCGACTCCAGGAGCAACCGGTCGCCAGTCTGCCCGACGGGCGGCTCGGCGCGCCAGTGCGAGCTGAGGCGAACGAGACGCCTGGGCCCCGATGTGTCCAGTGGGACGAGTGAGGCACACGTCGACCACGGCTTTTGCAGCGAGAGGTGGACGATTCAGGCAGAAAGTGTCCATCCCACATGGTGGACACCTCGGCGCATCCGGGGCGGCGCTGCCAGGCCCCCGAGGAGTCTGCCGGTCAGGCCCGGTGTCGCGCCAGGGCCTCCGCTGCCGCCCGGCGGTCCAGCCGGGTCTGCACGGTGAGGGCGAGGGCGACCAGCAGGCCGGCACCGAGCGCCAGCGCGGCCATGGCGAGGGCGCCGTCGTCGGGTGCCAGCAGTGCACGGTCCTCGGTCCGCCACGGCCACAGGGCGCGCAGCGAGCCGACCATCAGGCCGGTCATCAGGGCCAGCGTCAGCGCGTGGTGGAAGCGCAGGGCCGCCTGCAACGCCTTGACGAACAGCCCGAGGCCGAGGGCGGCCCCCAGCGCGAAGGCCCCGACGTAGGCCAGGTCGCGGGAGTTGACCGCCGCCAGCGTGGGGCCGTAGAGGCCGAGGGTCAGCAGGATGAAGGACCCGGAGATGCCGGGCAGCACCAGGGCGCAGATCGCGACCGCGGCGGCGAGCACGACCACCGGCAGCGACGGGTTCGCGTCGCCGCCGGGCGGCAGGCCGGTGAGCAGGAAGGCGGCGATCGCCGCCAGCACCGCGACGACGACGTCGCGGGTCGACCAGCGCCCGACCATCCGGGCCGGGGCGACGATGGAGAACAGCACCATGCCGAAGAAGACCGCCCGGGCGCCGACCGGGTGGTCCTCGATCAGCGGCTCCAGCAACCGGGCGCCGACGACGACGGCGACGGCCATGCCGGCCAGCAGGGGCAGGATCGTCCACCAGTGCGCGCGGCCGATCTCCGCGCGTGCCTCGGCGAGCCGCCCGGTGACCGCGTGGCGCAGGCTGGTGACGACGTGCCCGGCGCCGTCGATCAGCCGCTCGTAGACCCCGAGGACCAGGGCGACGGTGCCGCCGCTGACGCCCGGCACCACCTCCGCGGCGCCCATCGCCAGGCCGCGGACCACGTGGCCGGGCGCGGTGCGGAGGCCACCGTCGGGAACGGGGACCGTGGAACTGCCTGACTCCTCTGCACGCACCTGGCCCAGGCTAGTGGCGGTCGGCCAGCCCGATCGGCATTGCGGCGAGCGTTCGAGTTGCGCGCTCCTGACATTCTCCAGAGATGCACCGCGGACACGCCCGGCAGATCGCAGCGGCGACGTGCCTCGCACTGCTGCTGACCTCCTGCGGCTGGGGTGAGGAGGCAACCCCGGAAGCGGCGGCGAGCACCGGTCCGGCGCTGGAGTTCGTGAGCCGCCCCGACCTCGTCGCCCCCGACCTGGACATCGACCAGCGCGGGCCGGCCCGATCCCCCGACGGCTCCCTGGTGTTCTTGGGACCCAAGAGCGAGGGCGCACCGCTCACCGGGGTGCTGATCGTCGACGACGCCGGGGAGCCGGTCTGGATCCACCCCACGGACGGGCGCTCCTACGACGTCCGGGTGCAGACCTTCCGCGGCGAGCCGGTGCTCACCTGGTGGCGCGGCGAGAGCCCTGTCGTCGGGCTGGGAGCCGGCGAGTTCGTGCTCGTCGACGAGTCCTACGAGGAGATCGGCACGGTCACCACCGGCGGCGACCTCGACCCCGGCCAGGCCGACTTCCACGAGGGACGGCTGACCGACCGGGGGACGATGCTGCTCACCGCCTACGTCAAGCAGGAGCACGACCTCACGCCGGTGGGCGGCCCCGAGGACGGCTGGATCTGGGACGGCGTCGTCCAGGAGGTGGACGTCGCCACCGGCGAGGTCGTCTTCCAGTGGAGCGCCCTGGACCACGTGCCGCTGGAGCAGACCAGGAGCGAGCTGCCCGAGGACGGCGGCACCGAGGACAAGCCGTTCGACTGGTTCCACGTCAACTCGATCGCCGAGGACACCGACGGGTCGCTGCTGGTGTCCGCACGCAACACCTGGGCGGTCTACGACGTCGACCGGGCGACCGGTGCCGTCGAGTGGACGCTCGGTGGCGAGGCCAGCGACTTCGACCTCGGGGAGGGCGTGGAGTTCGCCTGGCAGCACGGACGCCGAACGCCAGGCCGATGGCACGCTGACCCTGTTCGACAACCAGTCCGAACCCGACGTCGGCCCGACGTCCCGCGGGCTGCGCCTGGGCCTGGACGAGCGGGCGAGAACGGCCACCGTGGTCACCGAGTACCTGCCGCCCGACCCGGACCGGCTGGCCGGCAGCCAGGGCAGCTTCCAGCAGCTGCCGGACGGCAGCGTCCTGATCGGCTGGGGGTCGCGGCCGTTCTACTCGGAGTTCGCCGCCGACGGCACGCTGCTCACCGACGTCGCGCTCGGCTCCGGCGACAACTACCGCACCGACCGTGCAGAGTGGACCGGCCGACCGGACACCGACCCCGACGCGGTGCTGGAGGCCGGCCGGGTGCACGTCAGCTGGAACGGCGCCACCGAGGTGGCCTCGTGGCGGCTCGTGACCGGCGACGACGAGCAGGGCGCGGTGGCCGGCGACCCGGTGCGGCGCACCGGCTTCGAGACGGCGCTCCCGGTGGACGGCGACCCGGCGTACGTGGCCGTGGAGGCGCTGGACGCCGACGGCGCCGTGCTGGGCAGCACCGTGCTGGGCGACTGAGGGCGCCCGCTAGCGTGAACGCCCTGGGGCGGTAGCTCAGCCGGTCAGAGCATGGGACTCATAATCCCTGGGTCGTGGGTTCGAGCCCCACCCGCCCCACTCCCGCACCGCCGTCACGGGCGCGGCCCTCGGGTCCAGCGATCGTCGGACCATGACTGTCAGCTGCGGCCTGGCAAGTCCGCCGGCTGGACCACCGACCGCGGGAACGGGCTCTCCTCGACGGTGAACTGCCCGAAGGTGGCGAACAGCATCAGGCCGCCCACGGCGCCCACGGTGAGCAGCGATGCCGCCACCCGCCTTGGCTGGCTGAGCGGCGGCATTGGACGGTCCTGAGGGCGGGGCACCCGTGGATCTCACCCCGCTGATCGCCACGCCGGGTAGCCGCGAGCTGCGGTTCCCCCGACCCAGGGTCACCCCACCGGGCCCGGGTCGCTCACTCCACCGGACGTCGGCACGGAATCGTCGGTGGCGGCGGGCAGGCTGTCGCGCATGGTCGCCTTCTTCGTCCCCCGCGCCGCCGACGCCGAGCAGGCCGAGCGGCTCTACGACGCGCTGGCGGAGTTCGCCGGCGTCGAGGCCGCCCCGGTCGGCGAGCGGGTCCGCGCGATCACCTTCACGCAGGACGACGCCCGGTGGACCGCCGAGGTCGGCGAGGAGCTGCGCGGCGAGCGCACGACCAGGCTGCTGCGCCGCGGGGAGGTGCTCGAGCGCACCGAAGAGCTCACCTCGGCCTCCCGGGTGCTGGCCATCTACCCCGGCTCGCCGTTCACCGTCGTCACCGACGCCCAGCCGATCACCGGCGTCGCGTCGGAGTGGGCGAACCCGTTCACCGCCAGCCCCGACGGGGTCACGCCCTTCGACCGGGCGTGACCCCGCAGGGCCAGCAGGGACGTCAGGCCGGACCGGCCGCCTCCGCCTTCCGCACCAGCTCGATCGCCTCCGCCGCGACGGCAGCCCCGTCGGCGTAGGGCTCCCGCCAGATGGCGAGCAGGTCGCTCGCCTCGCTGGACAGCACCGACCGGGAGAACGCCTCCAGCCCGACCCGTCCGCCGTACCCGGCGCCGATCGCCGCGCGGACGACCGCCTCGACGTCGACCGAACCGGCCGACAGCGGCCCCCGGCCGGACTGGCCCAGCTCCAGGTACCCGAGCACCGGCGCCGTCTCCCGGACCGCGCCGAGCATGTCCGCCTCCTCCACCGCCATGTGGAAGGTGTCCAGGTGCACCCGGAGGTGCGCCGACCCGCTCGCGGCCACGAAGTCCCGCGCCTGCCGGGCGGTGTTGATCAGCGCCGACTCGTAGCGGTTGAGCACCTCGAAGGTCATCGCCACCCCCCGGTCGTGGGCATGGTCGGCGACGGCGCCGAGCTGGGCGGCCGACCACTCGAACGCCCCGGCGGGCTCCGCGGTCGGCGCCCGTCCGAACAGCCCGTAGGAGACGCCGTTCATCTGGTCACCACCCAGGGCCACGGTGGCCTCGACCATCCGCCGCAGCGCCTGGGCACCCCGCTCCCGCTCGGCCGGGTCGCTCGAAGAGACGTCGGCACCCGGCGCCTGCCCGGCGATCGTGACCGGGGTGAGCCCGTGGTCGCGGAACAGCGCCGCCCACTCCCCCAGCGGCGCGCTCTCCGGGTCGATCGGCGGCAGGACGACGGCGCCGTACCCGAGCTCGGCCAGGGTGCGCAGCGCCCGACCCAGACCCGGCTCCGCCATGTCCGGCACCAGCACGTTGAGGTGGCAGGCGACCTCGATCGGCACGTCGGCTCCTCAGAACGTGGGCAGGTCGAGGCGCTGCTTGAACACCGAGTACCCGTCGTCGACGTGCACGACGGTGCCGTTGATGACGTTCGCCTCGTCGGAGGCGAGGAACGCGACGACGTCGGCGATCTCGCTGGGCTCGGTGAGCTTGCCCCGCAGCTGCTCGGAGGCGAAGGTCGACTTCAGCTCCTCGCTGAACTGGTTGATGATCGGGGTGCCCACCCGGCCGGGCGTGATCGCCACCGCACGGACCCCGTACTGGGCCAGCTCGTAGGCCGCCGACCGGGTGAAGGAGATGACCGCCGCCTTCGCCGCGCTGTAGCTGAACGCCAGCTCGGCCGCCTGCTCCCCGTAGATCGACGAGGTGCTGATGATGACGCCGCCGGTGCCCTGCGCCCGGAACTGCCGGCCGGCGGCGAGGATCCCGTGGTACACGCCGTCCTGGTCGACCCGGATCATCGGCGCATAGTCGACCGCCGGGTCGTGGTCGAGCAGCGCCTTGCCCCCGGCGATGCCGGCGTTGTTGAAGATGACGTCGAGCTTGCCGAAGACGTCGACCGCGCGCTGCACGGCGGCCTCGACGTCGGCGTACACCGAGACGTCGGCCTGCGCTGCCGCGACGGCGCCGTCGTGGCCGTCGGACTCGATCTCGGCGACGACCTTCTCCGCGCGCTCCTGGTCGATGTCGACCACGAGCACCTTGGCGCCCTCCCGGACGAACTTCTGCACCGTCGCGTGGCCGATGCCGCTGGCCCCGCCGGTGATGAGTGCGACCTTGTCTTCCAGACGCATGGGTCTGCCTTCCTCGCTGTCTCGTGTGATGGGGGTGCGCCGCGGGGGGGCCGATCCACCGGCCCGCCCCGCGTTCACGTCAGCCGGTCGCTTCGATCTCGCCGGCGTTCTCCCGGGTCACGAGGGTGACCTCGGTCTCGACGAAGTTCTCCTCGGGCAGCTCGCCGGTCTCGGCGTACGTCTCGAGGAACTCGATCACCCGGTCGAGCACGGCGGGCCAGTCCTGGACGACGGTCGCGTAGAACGGGCCGCCCTCCTGGATCTCGGCCAGGGCGATGCCGACCGCGTCGACGCCGGTGACGAAGATGTCGTCGCGGCCGGCCTCGTTGATCGCCTGGGTGGCGCCGACCGCGGCGTGGTCCCAGCCGACCCAGACCCCGTCGAGCCCCTCGGGGTTGGCCTGCAGGTAGTCGGTGACGAACCGCAGCGCCTCCTCCTGCGAGGTGCCCGGGCTCAGCACCTGGCGCATCTCCCCGCCGGCGATGTTCGCCCCGCCCTCGATGAGCAGCTCCTCCGCCATCCGGCTCCGGGTGGCGATCCCGACGTGCGGGTCGTGGCCGATGACCATCACGTCCTTGCCCTCCAGACCGCCCATCGCCTCCTCGAGCGCGCCGACGGTGAGCTCGGCGATCTGCTGCTGGTCGGTGGTCACGTCGACGACGAAGTCGTCGTTGGGCTCGACCCCGCCGTCGATGGAGAAGATCGGGATGTCGTTGTTCTCCGCGGCGTTGACCAGGGGCGCGATCTGGCGGGGGTCGGGGAACCCGGCGAGGATCGCGTCCACGCCCTGCGTCACGGCCGACTGGACATCGGTGTTGATCTTGTCGTAGTCGAAGTCGCTGGTGTAGAGGTCGACGTCCCAGCCGAGCGCCTCGCCGCGCTCGACGAAGGCGTCCATCGTCGACTTGCCGACCGGGGTGCCGTAGCCGGCGGTGAACGCCGCCACCCGGAAGCTGTCCTCCCCGCCGCCGCCCGAGTCCGAGCACCCGCTCAGGGCGAGGCCCGAGGCGAGCCCCAGGCCGACCACCGTCGAGAACCGTCTGCGCATCATCTACTCCTTTGTCGATTGAACGCATGTGCTGGAGCCGAGCGGCGGGACGCCGTTCAGCGGGGTGGATCGGGAGGGGAGCTACCGCTCCCGTGCCTTGAGGGAGGAGAGCGTGACGGCGGCGATGATGATCAGCCCGGTGAGGACCTGCTGGAAGTAGGTGCTCACGCCGACGATGTTGAGCCCGTTGCTCATCACGCCGATGATCCCGACGCCCACGAGGGTGCCGCCGACGTTGGCGGCGCCGGAGCGCAGGATCGTCATGCCGAGGAAGACCGCGGCGACGGCGAGCAGCATGTAGTTGTTCGCGCTCGTCGCACTGGCGCTGCTCAACCGGCTGACCAGGATGATCCCGCCGATCGCGGAGACGAACCCCGCGGCGGTGAAGGCCAGGAACCGCGCGATCGGCACGTTGACCCCGGACAGCCGCGCCACCTCCGCGCTGCCGCCGACGGCGTGCCACCGCCGGCCGAGCGTCGTGAAGCGCAGCACCGCCCACACGACCAGGGCGACGGCCACCGCGAAGAAGATGGGCATGGGGATGCCCAGGGGCCGGCTCTGCCCGATCCAGGAGAACTCGTCGGGCATCCCGTAGAGCGTGGTGCCGTCGGTGACGATGAAGGCCAGCCCGCCCACCGAGGTCAGCGTCGCCAGGGTGGCGACGAAGGGCGACAGCTTCATGTAGGCCACCAGGAAGCCGTTGACCATGCCGACGAGCGTGCCGGCGCCGAGGCCGGCCAGGATCGCCAGCGGGATCGGCACGCCTGCGATGAGCAGCGCCGCGGTGGTCGCGCCCGACAGCGTGGCGGTCACGCCCACCGAGAGGTCGAACGCGCCCACGACCATCACCATGGTCTGCGCCGACGCGATGATCGCCAGGATCGCGATCTGCTCCAGGATGTTGCGCACGTTCCCGAAGCTCAGGAACGCGCCCGGGCGCAGGACGCCGAACAGGACGATCAGCGCCACCAGGGCGATGAGCGTGCCGCCCTGCCACAGCAGCTGTGCGACCGGGGCCCGGTCGTTCGGCGTCTTCGCCGGCGCCGTCGCCGGCGGCGCGTCGGTGGTGGCCATGTCAGGCCGTCCTTCCGTAGCAGTAGGCGAGCAGGGTCTCTTCGTCGGCGTCCGCGGCCGGGACCACGCCCGAGACGCGACCCTCGTGCATGATCACGATCCGGTCGGACAGCCCGATGAGCTCGGGCAGCTCGGAGCTCACCGCGATGACGGTCGTGCCGCCGGCCGCGAGCTGCCGGATCAGCCGGTAGATCTCCGCCTTGGTGCCGACGTCGATCCCGCGGGTCGGCTCGTCCATGAGCAGGACCTTCGGCCGGCGGGCGAGCATCTTCGCCAGCACGACCTTCTGCTGGTTGCCCCCCGACAGGTTGCCGACCTCCTGGCGCGGGCCCCGGGCCTTGATCTGCAGGTCGGCGAGCGCTGACTGGGCCATCTGGGCGATGGCCCGGTTGGACACCCAACCGGCCCGGCTGACCGTCGGCAGGTTGGCGACGGCGATGTTGTTCTGGATCGAGTCGCCGAGGATCACGCCCTGGCTGCGCCGCTCCTCCGGCACCAACGCGATCCCGGCGTCCAGGGCGTGGCCGACCCCGAAGGACGCCGGCAGCACCCCGTCGGCGACGGTGATCGAGCCGGACGTCCGCTTCTGCGCGCCGGCCAGCAGCCGGAGCACCTCGCTGCGGCCCGCACCGGCCAGTCCGCCGATGCCGAGCACCTCCCCGGCGTGCGCCCGGAACGAGACGTCCCGCACGCGCCGCCCGGTGAGCCCGTCGACCGTCAGCACGACATCGCCGGTGGCGGTGTCCCGGGCGGGGTACATCTCGCCCTGCGGGCGGCCGACCATCGTGGAGATGACCTCGTCGATGTGCGTCTCCGCGATCGCCCGGGTCACGATGGTCTCGCCGTTGCGCATGATCGTCAGCCGGTCGCAGAGCTCGAAGACCTCGTCGAGGCGGTGCGACACGTAGACGATCGCGACGCCCTCGTCGCGCAGCCGGCGCAGCACCGCGAACAGGTCGGTGATCTCGGTGTCGGTCAGCGACGCGGTCGGCTCGTCGAGGATGAGCACCCGCGCGTCGGTGGCCAGGGCCCGGGCGACGGCGACCATGGTCTGCTGCACCGGGGAGAGGTCGCCGGCGAGCTTCCGCAGCGGGATGCGCTGGTTGAGCCGGGCCAGCTGCTCACCGGCCCGCTGGTGCAGCCGGCGCCAGCTGACCAGCCCCCCGCTGCTCGGGGTCTCCTCCCCCAGCAGGATGTTCTCCGCGACGCTGATCGTGGGGATGATCGACAGCTCCTGGTAGAGCGCGACGACGCCCCGGCCGTGCGCGGCGCGCACGTTGGCGAAGTGCACCGGCTCGCCGTCGCGCCGGACCTCCCCCGCGTCGGGCTCGAGGAGGCCGGTGACCACCTTGATCAGCGTCGACTTGCCCGCACCGTTCTCCCCGAGCAGCGCGTGGATCTCCCCCGGCTGCACCGACAGCCGCGCGCCGTCGAGGGCGAACACGCCGTCGAAGTGCTTGCTGATGCCGACGGCCTCCAGCGCCGGGGTGCCCTCGACGACCGTGGGCCGCAGGGTGCTGGTCACCGCTGCACCCCGGGGCCGTCGTGGTGGTCGAGGTCGTTGCACCGGATGAGCACCTTCGGGTGCTCGCCGGACAGGTGCGCGGCGAAGGCCTCGACGGCCTGGTCGAAGGGGAACCAGGTGGCGGTCAGCGCCTCGAGGTCCAGCAGCGGCAGCAGCTGCACCGCCCGCGGAAAGGCGTAGGGGGAGACGAAGACGCCGGTGAGGGTGAGCTCCTTGAGGTAGAGGAAGTCCGACAGGTTGAGCGGCATCTCGAAGTCGGCGGGGTACATCGCGCCGTAGACGACGGTCCCCCCCTTGGCCGCCAGGTCCAGCAGACCGCGCACCGCGCGGGGAGAACCCGACGCGTCGATGACCACGTCGTACCCGCGCCCCCCGGTGATCTCGGCCGCCCGGGCCGCCTGGTCCTCCCCGACCGGGTCGATCACGTGCTCGGCCCCGCCGGCCAGCGCCATCTGCCGCCGGTCGGCGATCGGCTCGATCAGCGTCAGCGACGTGGCGCCGTGCAGCCGCAGCACCTGCAGCGCGAGCTGCCCGATCGGACCGCCGCCGCAGACCGCCACCCGGTCGCCGACCCGCAGCCGGGCCTTGTCGGCCATCCGGACGGCGACGGACACCGGCTCGAGCAGGCACCCGTGCCGCAGGCTCACCGAGTCCGGCAGCCGGTACGCCTGCGACTCGTGCCAGGTGACCGTCTCGGCCATGCCCGGGCGGTTGTAGTCGGCGATGTGCTCGCAGAACTGCTGGCGCCCGTCGCGGCACGGGCCGCAGCTGCCGCAGAACCGCAGGAAGTTGCCGGCGACCCGGTCGCCCACCCGGATGCCGGTGCGGACGCCGTCCCCCACCGCCTCCACGACACCGGACAGCTCGTGCCCGAGGCCGATCGGCACGTCGGTGCCGAAGAACCCCTCCGCCAGGTGCGGGTCCGAGCCGCAGATCGCCGCGTAGGCGACGCGGATCCGGACGTCCTCCGGGCCGAGCGGCTGGTCGGGCAGGTCGACGATGCCGACCCTGCCGCGGGCCGACTCGTCCGGGTCGCGCAAGTTGCCGATCTTGGTGACCGCGACTGTTCTCATCCGTCTCTCCGTTGAGCGCTGATCGAGAAGGGGCAGGGGGGTCAGGGGCGGGCTGCGATCACCCGGCGGGTGGCGGCCACCGTGGCCGCGAGCCCGTAGCCGTGCTTGTCGCGGAGCTCCTCGTCCTCCCCGAAGCCGGCGTAGACCTGCGGGATGCCGAGCCGCTCGAAGCCGGTGAGGCGGATGCCGCGGTCGGCGACGACGTCGGCGATCCGGCTGGCGAGGCCGCCGTAGGCCAGGTGGTCCTCGAGCACCACGAACCGGCCGCCGGTCTCCTCGGCGCACTGGGCGATGAGGTCGGCGTCGATCGGCTTGAGGGTGAACATGTCGACCACCCGCACCGAGCGGCCGTCGGTGGCGAGCTCCTCGGCAGCCTGCAGCGCCTGGGAGACGACGGTGCCGTGGGTGAAGATCGTGGCGTCGGTGCCCTCGCGGGCGACGATGCCCTTGCCGATCCGCACGTCGTGCTGGCCCTCCTCGTAGAGGACCATGTCCTTCTTGCCGACGGCGAGCCGGATGTAGATGGGGCCCGGCATGCTCATCGACTGGCGGAGCACCTCGCCGACCATCATCGGGTCGCCGATCGAGGTGACCGTCATGTTCGTCAGGGCGCACATCAGCGCGAGGTCCTCGACCGCGTAGTGCGTGGAGCCGCCGTTGCCGACCAGCCCGCCGTGCGTGCCGATGATCTTCACCGGGAGGTTGGGGTAGCAGACGTCGGTGCGCACCTGCTCGAGCGCCCGCATGCTCAGGAACGGCAGCATGCCGGAGACGACCGGGATGTTGCCGTCGTAGGCCAGGCCCGCGGCGATGCCGACGCAGACCTGCTCCGCCAGGCCGACGTCGAGGAACCGGTCGGGGTACTTGTCGCGGAACTCCACCAGGGTCGCCCCGATGTCGGGGGTCAGCACCCACAGGTTGTCGTGGGTCTCCCCCAGCTCCGCCAGCGTCGTCCCGATCACCGACCGGGCCGACAGCATCTCGCCGAACGTGAACGTGACCGGCATCAGACCGACTCCTTCTCCCGGGATGCCTCGAGGGCGGCCAGCGCCCGCTCGAGGTCGGCGGCGCCGAGCGAGCCGGCGTGCCAGGCGAGGTTGTGCTCCATGAAGTCGACGCCCTTGCCCTTGACCGTCCGGCAGATGACCACGGTCGGGCGGTCGCTGTCGGTGGGCGGCAGGCCGTCGATCGCGGCGACCAGCGAGGCCATGTCGTGACCGTCGGTCTCCACGACGTTCCAGCCGAAGGCCCGCCACTTGTCCGGGTAGGGCTCGAAGACCACCCGCTCCTCGGCGAAGCTGGTCATCAGCTGGCGGTTGCGGTCGATGAAGGCCACCAGGTTGCCCAGCTCGTTGCTGCGGGCGGCCATGGCGGCCTCCCACACCGAGCCCTCACCGGTCTCGCCGTCACCGAGCAGGCACACCACCCGGTGGGCCTCACCGCGGTGCCGGGCGCTGAGCGCCATGCCCACCGCGAGCGGGAGGCCGTGCCCGAGCGAGCCGGTGGAGGCCTCCACCCCGGGCAGCTGCACCTTGCAGGGGTGCATGCCGTAGGCGCTGTCGAGCTTCCCGTAGGTCTCGACGATCCCCTCGTAGGAGAAGAAGCCGCGCATCGACATCGCGATGTACATGCAGACGGCGGCGTGCCCCTTGCTCAGCAGGAACCGGTCGCGCCGGGGGTTGCTGATGTCGTCGGGGTCGACCCGCAGGCCGTAGTGGAACAGCGCGGTGAAGATGTCGGCCGCGGAGAGGTCGCCGCCGATGTGCACCGCGCCCTCGTAGGTGCCGCAGAGGTGGAGCAGCTTGGAGCGCAGCTCGAAGGCCCGGTCCTCCAGCTCCGCCACCGAGGGCCGCTCGCCCTCCAGCGAGGCAACGTCGTCTCTCATCCTCAGAACCCCTCGTCGTCGAACGGTCAGGTGTGCGGTCCGGCCAGGGCGATCCCCGCGAGCCGGGGCTCGGGAAGGCCGGTGCCGACGTGTCTTGCGTCGCGCGGTCAGCGCTGGGTTTACTTGTCAACCATGTGGTGCGAGCCACAGTAGCCAGTCACGGTTCACATGTAAACGGGTTGTCGACGCCGTTTCGGCGGCTCCCCGGCACCCCCACCGGACCAACACAGAGAGGTGTCGATCCGCATGACCAGCACCATGAGCACGACCGCCCCGGTGACGACGGGGCTCTACATCGGCGGGCAGGAGCGGGCCACGGCCGACGTGCTCGACGTCGTCGACCCCGCCCGGCCGGACGTCGTCGTCGGGCACGCGGCGGCGGCGTCGAAGGAGGACGTGGCCGATGCCGTCGCGGCCGCGCGGGCGGCCTACCCGGCCTGGTCGGCGCTGTCCGCCACCGAGCGCGCCGCCCGGATGACCGCCGCCATCGAGGGGATCGCCGACGAGCGCGACGAGGACGCCCGGGTGCTCTCGCTGGAGAACGGCAAGATCGTGCACGAGGCCTGGGTCGACGCACTCGTCTTCGAGATCCGGTGGCAGCTCGCGGTGTCCCTCGCGGAGGAGGTCGAGCAGACCAAGGTGCTGCCTCCCGCGCCGGGGATCCCGGTCCAGACGACCGTCGCGTACCAGCCGATCGGCGTCGTGACGCTGATCGTCCCGTTCAACTGGCCGATCGCGATCCTCGCCGCCGCACTCCCCCACGCGCTGCTCGCCGGCAACACCGCGATCGTCAAGCCGCCGCCGTCGACGCCGCTGGCGACCACCCGCCTGGTGCAGCGCGTGGCCGAGAAGCTGCCCCCGGGCGTGCTCAACGTGGTCACGGGCCGGGACAGCGAGATGGCCGGCCTGATCGACAACCCGGACGTCGCCAAGGTCTGCTTCACCGGCAGCGTCAACGGCGGGAAGCGCATCATGGAGATGGCCTCGCGCAGCCTCACCCGGGTCACCCTGGAGCTCGGCGGCAACGACCCGGCGATCATCCGCGCCGACGCCGTCCTCGACGACGACCACCTGGACCGGCTGTTCGGCGCGGTCTACGACACCACGGGTCAGATCTGCATGAACGCCAAGCGGCTCTACGTGCACCGCTCCCGGATGGACGAGCTCGTCGCCGGGCTCACCGCGCGGCTGGAGAAGGTCGTCCTCGGCCACGGCCTCGCAGAGGGCACCACGATGGGCCCGCTGCACCAGCCCGCGCAGAAGGCCTTCGTCGCGGAGCTGATCGAGGAGGCGAGGTCCGCCGGTGCGACGGTGCTGGAGTTCGGCGAACTGCCGGACGGGGAGCTCGCCCAGGGCAACTTCCTGCGCCCGGCCGTCGTGGTGGACCCCGACCCGTCACTCCGGGTCGTCACCGAAGAGCAGTTCGGCCCGGTCATCCCGGTGATCCCCTTCGACGACGACGCCGACGCCGTCCGGCTGGCGAACGACACCTGGGCCGGCCTGTGCGCGTCGGTCTGGACCGCCGACGACGACGCGGCCAACCGCATCGGCGGGCAACTGGAGTGCGGGTACGTCTGGGTGAACGACCACGGGGCCGCGCGGCTGGACCTGCGCGCCCCCTTCGGCGGGATGAAGCACTCGGGCATGGGCCGCGAGCAGGGCATCGAGGGCGTGCGCGCCTTCCAGGACACCCGCTCGATCGCCCACGCCGCGAACTCGGCGAAGCAGGCCGGAGCCGCGCACTGACGCACCGTGGGGGGGGGGGGGGGGGGGGGGGGGGGGGGGGGGGGGGGGGGGGGGGGGGGGGGGGGGGGGGGGGGGGGGGGGGGGGGGCGGGGGGGGGGGGGGGGGGG
>NZ_JBJGZY010000039.1:0-33775 GCF_054050755.1 Modestobacter sp. SYSU DS0511 | reverse complement strand
GGCGGGCGCCCGGGCACCCGGGGGGGGCCCCGGCATCGGGGGGGGGGCTCAGCCTGAACCCCCCACGATCAGGTCGCCTGATCCCGGGGCGGGGATCAGGCGGGCAGGGAGGCGACGCCGCGGGGCAGGAAGCGGGAGCCGGTGACGGCCTCCGACACCCCGGCGCGGTCGAGGTACGGGGAGATCCCGCCGAGCCAGAACGGCCAGCCGGCGCCCAGCAGCATCGCCAGGTCGATGTCCTGCACCGCCTGGACGACGCCCTCGTCGAGCATCAGCCGGATCTCCTCGGCCAGCGCCCGCTCGGCCCGCTCCCGCAGCTGCTCCTCGGTGAGCGGGGAGTCGCCGGCGTCGATCCCGGCCAGCTCCGGGTCGAGCACACCCGGCGCGGTGAAGACCGAGCTCTTGCCCAGCTCGACCATCCGCCGCAGCCCCACACCGACGCCGAAGCGGTCGGGGAACGCCTCGTGCATCCGCTCGGCCACGTGCAGCGCCACCGGGGGGCCGACCAGCGTCAGCAGCTCGAAGGGGGTCATCGGCAGGCCCAGCGGCTCCAGCGCCCGCTCCGCGACGTCGACCGGCGTACCGGCGTCGACCGCAGCGGTGACCTCGCCGAGGAAGCGGGTCAGCAGCCGGTTGACCACGAACGCCGGGGCGTCGGCGACCAGCACGCAGGACTTCTTCAGCTGCTTGCCGACGGCGAACGCGGTGGCCAGCGTGGCGTCGTCGGTGCGCTCGGCCCGCACCACCTCCAGCAGCGGCAGGACGGCGACCGGGTTGAAGAAGTGCAGGCCGACGACCCGCTCGGGGTGCTGCAGCTGCGCGGCCATCTCGGTCACCGAGAGCGCGGAGGTGTTGGTGGCCAGCACGCACTCGGGCCGCACCACCGCCTCCACCTCGGCGAAGACCTGCTGCTTGACCGACAGCTCCTCGAAGACCGCCTCGATGACCAGGTCGGCGTCGGCGAAGGCGGCCTTGTCCAGCGAGCCGGTGACCAGGCCGGTGAGCCGGTTGAGCGCGTCGGGGGAGAGCCGGCCGCGCTCGGCCAGCTTCCGCAGCTCGGCGTGCACGTACCCCACGCCCTTGTCGACGCGCGCCTGGTCGACGTCGGTGAGCACGACCGGCACCTCCAGTCGGCGCACGAACAGCAGCGCCAGCTGCGAGGCCATCAGCCCCGCGCCCACGACGCCGACCTTGGTGACCTTCCGGGCCAGGCCCTTGTCCGGGGCCCCGGCCGGCCGCTTGGCCCGCCGGTTGACCAGGTCGAAGGAGTAGAGCCCCGCCCGCAGCGCGTCGCTCATCAGCAGGTCGGTGAGCGCGTCGTCCTCGGCCGCGGTGCCGGCGGTGAAGCCGGCATCCCCGGCCCGGGCCAGGTCGAGCAGCTCGACCGCGCGCAGCGCGCCGGGGGAGGCGTTGCGGGTGCGTGCCGCGACGACGCCGCGGGCCCGGGCTGTGGCGCCGTCCCAGGCCGACCGGTCGATCTCGGGACGGCGGACGGCGACGTCCCCCCTGACCACGCCGGCGGCCCACTCCAGCGAGCGCTCGAGGAAGTCGGCCGGCTCGAACACCGCGTCGGCGATGCCGAGAGCCGCCGCCTTCGGGCCGGGCGTCGTCTTGTTCTGGGCGAGGGCGTTCTCCACGATCACCGTGACCGCGGCGTCGATGCCGGTCAGCTGGGGCAGCAGCTGGGTGCCGCCCCAGCCGGGCACCAGCCCCAGGAACACCTCGGGGAAGGCGACGACGGCGGTCGAGGCGATCGTCCGGTGGTGGCAGTGCAGCGCCAGTTCCAGGCCGCCGCCCATCGCCGCGCCGTTGACGAACGCGAAGGTCGGGATCGTCGAGTCCTTGAGCCGGCGGAACACCCGGTGCCCGGTCTCGGCGATCTCCCGGGCCTGCTCGGGCGAGGTGATCCCCGGGACGCCGGAGAGGTCCGCGCCGACGGCGAAGACGAAGGGCTTGCCGGTGACCGCGATCGCCGCCGGAACGGGGGAGTGCTCGGCGATCTCGTCGAGGGCGGCGTCCAGCGAGGCGAGCCCGCCGGGGCCGAACGTCGAGGGTCGGGTGTGGTCGTGCCCGTTGTCCAGGGTGATCAGCGCCAGCTCGCCGGCCAGGCCGGGGACGGCGACGTACCGCACCAGCGACCGCGTGACGACCTCTGTCGGGGCGCTCATGCCGTTGCTCCGTTCCAGTTCGGGTTCTCCCAGATGACGCTGCCGCCCATGCCGATGCCGATGCACATGGCGGTGAGGCCGTAGCGGACGTCGGGCCGCTCGGCGAACTGCCGGGACAGCTGGGTCATCAGCCGCGCCCCGGAGGAGGCCAGCGGGTGGCCCACGGCGATCGCGCCGCCCCAGGGGTTGACCCGCTCGTCGTCGTCGGCGATGCCGAAGTGGTCCAGGAACGCGAGCACCTGGACGGCGAAGGCCTCGTTGAGCTCGAACAGGCCGATGTCGTCGATGGTCAGCCCGGTGCGGGCCAGCGCCTTCTCCGTCGCGGGGACCGGGCCGACGCCCATCACCTCGGGCTCGACCCCGGCGAAGCCGTACCCGACCAGCCGCATGCCGACGTGCAGGCCCAGCTCCTGCGCCACCTCCTCGGCGGCGAGCAGGCAGCCGGTCGCGCCGTCGTTCAGCCCTGCGGCGTTGCCGGCGGTCACGTGCCCGTGCGGGCGGAACGGCGTCCGCAGCGTCGCCAGGCCCTCGACGGTGGTGTCCGGCCGCGGTGGCTCGTCGACCGTGGCCAGCCCCCAGCCGTGCTCGGCGGAGCGAGTGGCCACCGGCACCAGCTCGGGGCCGATCCGGCCCGCGGCCACGGCCGCGGCGTACTTCTGCTGGCTGGCGACGGCGAAGGCGTCGGCCCGCTGCTTGGTCAGGTGGGGGTACCGGTCGTGCAGGTTCTCCGCGGTCGAGCCCATCACCAGCGCGGAGCCGTCGACGATCTTCTCGCTGACGAACCGCGGGTTCGGGTCGACGCCCTCGCCCATCGGGTGGTGGCCCATGTGCTCGACGCCGCCGGCGATCGCGACGTCGTAGGCGCCGAAGGCGATCCCGGACGCCGTGGTGGTCACCGCGGTCATCGCGCCGGCGCACATCCGGTCGATCGCGTAGCCGGGGACGCTCGTGGGCAGCCCGGCCAGCAGCGCGGCGGTGCGGCCGATGGTCAGCCCCTGGTCGCCGATCTGGGTCGTGGCGGCGATCGCCACCTCGTCCACGCGCTCGGGCGGCAGCGCCGGGTTGCGGCGCAGCAGCTCCCGGATGCAGCGCACGACGAGATCGTCGGCGCGGGTCTCGGCGTAGATGCCCGTGGGGCCGGCCTTGCCGAAGGGCGTGCGCACGCCGTCGACGAAGACGACCTCACGCAGCGAGCGTCGCCGTTGCTGGGGGATGGACACGCAGACCTCCGCGTCGGGTCCGGTCACCGGATCGGGTGGCGAACCGGCCGGAGAGCAAGTTACCGACTGGTAACCACGGGGGCGCCCCCCACCCCCACCTGGGGTGACGGACCGTTGCAGTTCTTGATCACGGTCCGGCAACGGTCCTGCAGTGTGCTTGCCACCACATGTGATGAAGCGCACGATCCCCCACGGCACTTTCCGGAACCTCGACGAAAAAGGCAGGAACCTCCATGGCGCGACGGCGCACCCTGATGACTGCTCTGGCAGCGTCCCTCGTGTTCCCCCTCGCCGCCTGCGGTGGCGGCGACGACAACGGTGGCGGCACCAGCGGCGGTGACAGCGGCGGCGGCCAGGCCGAGGGCAAGGTCGGCGTCATCCTCCCCGACACCGAGTCCTCGCCCCGCTGGGAGTCCTTCGACCGCCCGCTGCTGGAGCAGGCGTTCGAGGAGGCCGGCATCGAGGCCGACATCCAGAACGCCCAGGGCGATGCCCAGCAGATGCAGACGATCGCCAACCAGATGATCACCAGCGGCGTGACCGTGCTGGCGATCGTGAACCTGGACAACGCCTCCGGCGCGCAGATCCAGGACCAGGCCGCCCAGCAGGGCGTGGCGACGATCGACTACGACCGGCTCACCCTGGGTGGCTCGGCGGAGTACTACGTCTCCTTCGACAACACCGAGGTCGGCCGGCTGCAGGGTCAGGGCCTGGCCGACTGCCTCGGGCCGGAGCCGGCGAACATCGCCTTCCTCAACGGCTCGCCCGACGACAGCAACGCCACGCTGTTCGCCAACGGCGCGCACGAGGTGCTCGACGAGATGAGCCAGTACACCCAGGTGGCCGAGCAGGCCGTGCCCGGCTGGGAGCCCGACGAGGCGCTGACGCGCTTCGAGCAGATGTACACCCAGCAGGGTGGCGACATCCAGGGTGTGCTGGCCGCCAACGACACCCTCGCCAACGCCGTTATCCAGGTGCTGGCGCGGAACAACCAGGCCGGGGAGGTGCCGGTCACCGGGCAGGACGCCTCGGTCGAGGGGCTGCAGAACATCCTGGCCAACCGCCAGTGCATGACGGTCTACAAGCCGGCCGCCGAGGAGGCCAACGCGCTGGCCGAACTGGCCATCGCGCTGATCAACGGCGAGGAGGACCCGTCCATCGTCAACGGCGAGTCCGAGGACCCCGAGGGCGACCGCACGGTGCCGTCGGTGCTGCTGGACCCGGTCTCGATCACCCGCGAGAACGTCAGCCGGGTCGTCGAGGACGGCCAGGTCCGCGCCGAGGACCTGTGCACCGGCGAGTACGCCGCCGCCTGCACCGAGCTCGGCATCCAGTAGGTCCATCCGCCTCGGGGGGGGGGGGGGCCGCCGCGCGGGCGGGGCCCCCCCCGCCCGCCCCGCGGGCGACCCCCCCCCCGGCCCCGCCCACCCCCGCGCCCCGCCCCCCCCCCCCCCCCCCCCCCCCCCCCCCCCCCCCCCCCCCCCCCCCCCCCCCCCCCCCCCCCCCCCCCCCCCCCCCCCCCCCCCCCCCCCCCCCCCCCCCCGCAGCCGTGTTCCCAGGGAGGACCACGCATGTCCGTTCCGACGTCCGAGGACGGCTCCCCGATCCTCGAACTGCGCGGGGTGACCAAGAGCTTCGGCGCCAACCAGGTACTCCACGGGGTCGACCTGAAGGTGTTCCCCGGTCAGGTCACCGCACTGGTCGGCGACAACGGCGCCGGCAAGAGCACGTTGATCAAGTCCATCGCCGGGATCCACCCGATCGACAGCGGGGAGTTCTGGTTCGACGGCGAGCAGGTGCAGATCGCCGGCCCGCGGGACGCCGCGCACCTGGGCATCGAGGTCGTCTACCAGGACCTCGCGCTCGCCGACAACCTCGACGTCGTGCAGAACATGTTCCTCGGCCGCGAGCGGAAGAAGGGGTTCGTGCTGGACGAGGCGTCGATGGAGCAGGCCGCCAAGGACACCCTCACCACGCTCTCGGTGCGCACCCTGAAGTCGGTCCGCCAACTGGTCTCCAGCCTCTCCGGCGGCCAGCGGCAGACCGTGGCGATCGCCAAGGCGGTGCTCTGGGAGTCGAAGGTCGTCATCCTCGACGAGCCGACCGCCGCGCTGGGTGTCGCGCAGACCCGGCAGGTGCTCGACCTGGTGCGGCGCCTGGCCGACACCGGTCACGCCGTCCTGTTCATCACCCACAACATGGTCGACGTCTTCGAGGTCAGCGACCGTGTCGCCGCGCTCTACCTGGGCCGGATGGCGGCCGACGTGCCGATCGACCGGGTCGACCGGACCCAGGTCATCGAGCTCATCACCTCCGGCCGGTCCGGCGACCTGGGCCTGGACCAGTCCGTCTTCGAGGGGGCCTGACATGGCGAGCGACACCACCGTTCCCACCAGCGACGTCGAGCCCGGCGCGTCGGCGCCGTCCGGGTTCGAGGCCGACCGCGCCCAGGACACCGTGGGCGGCGTCGTCCGGGGGTACGTCGACCGGCTCCGCGGCGGCGACCTCGGGGCGCTGCCCGCGGTGCTCGGCATCGTCGTGCTCACCCTGCTGTTCTTCGCGCTGCGGCCCGAGACGTTCCTGACCCCGCTGAACATCACCAACCTGCTGGTCCAGGCCGCGCCGATCACCCTGCTGGCGATGGGGCTGGTCTGGGTGCTGCTGCTGGGGGACATCGACCTGTCCGCCGGTGTGGTCAGCGGGGTGGCGGCCGCCGTGCTCGCCCAGCTGCTGGCCGAGGTCGGGGTGCCCTGGTACGTCGCGGTGCTCGGGGCGCTGGTCACCGGCGCGGTGATCGGCATGTTCACCGGCACCCTGGTGGCGATGATCGGCATCCCGTCGTTCGTCGTGACCCTGGCGCTGTTCCTCGCCTTCCAGGGCGTCACCCTGCGCATCATCGGTCAGGGCGGTCACCGTGCCGATCCGGGACGACGTGATCCGGGCGCTGACCAACAGCTACATCCCGGTGGGGATCGGCTGGCTGCTGGCCGCCGCGGTGGTCGTGCTCTACGCGGCGCTCACGCTGAACCGCTGGCGGGTGCAGCGCAGCAAGGGGCTGGCCAGCCAGCCGCTGGCCATCGTGCTGGCCCGGATCGCGCTGATCGCGGTCGTCGTCGTGGTGCTCACCGCGATCCTCAACGCCGACCGCGCGCTGTCGGCCGCGATCGACCTGCAGGGCATCCCGTACGCCATCCCGGTCGTCGTGATCCTGCTGCTGGCGCTGACCTTCCTGCTGGGCCGGACCACCTTCGGCCGGCACGTCTACGCGGTCGGCGGCAACAAGGAGGCCGCGCGCCGGGCCGGCATCAACGTCGTCCGGATCCGGATCATGGTGTTCGTGCTGTCGTCGTCCATGGCCGCGGTGAGCGGCCTGGTCGCGGCGGCCCGGCTGAGCTCGGTGACGCCGGGCTCCGGGGGCGGCAACACGCTGCTGTACGCGGTGGGTGCGGCGGTCATCGGTGGCACCAGCCTCTTCGGTGGCCGGGGCCGGGTGCGCGACGCGGTGCTCGGTGGCCTGGTGATCGCCATCATCGACAACGGCCTCGGACTGCTGGGCGTGTCGGCGTACCTGAACTACATCATCACCGGTGGCGTGCTCCTGCTCGCCGCCTCCGTGGACGCCCTGGCCCGCCGCCGCGCGGCTGCCGGGCGAAGTTAGCGCTCCACACTCCGCTGCGACGACACACGGAGGGCGGCTCCGGGGGACCGGGGCCGCCCTTCGTCGTCCCGGGCCGCAGCGGAGGACCCCACCGGACGAGACCGTCCGCTGGGTTCCCGGTACCGGGACAGGGGGTGGCGATGCGAGCCAGGGTGGTGCCGTGGCTGGCCCTGCTCGTCCCGCTGGTCAACGCCGCGCTCGCGGTCACCGGGGCGCTCCCGGTGCGCACCGCGGTCGTCGTCGCCGTCGTCCTGGAGCTGCTCCTGGCCGGGGTGTTCGTCGCCGAGGCGGTGCTGTTCCGCCGGGCGTACCGCCGGGTCCGGACGGCCGGCGGCAGCCGCGGGACGGCGCTCCTGGCGGGTGCGGAGGCGGCGCTGCCCCGCCCGCTCCACTGGCTGATCCGCTCCGAGCTCGGCGTCGGCCGGGCGCTCTTCTGGGCGTTGCGCCGGCGCACCGTGGTCCGGCCGGGGGAGCAGCCGTTCTCCTACACCTCGCGGATCGGGGTGGTGCTCGGGACGGTCATCGGCCTCACCCCGGTGGAGCTCGGCGTCGTGCGCCTGCTGCTGCCCTGGCCGACCGTGCGCTGGGTGGTCCTCGCGCTCGGCCTGTGGGGCCTGGTCTGGCTGATCGGGTTCGCGCTGTCGCTGCGGCAGAACCCGCACACCCTCGGCCCGGACCAGCTCACCCTGCGGTTCGGGCAGCTCCGGACGGCGCGGGTGCGGCTCGCCGACGTCGCCGCGGCCCGGGTGGCCGCCACCGACGGGGCGAAGCGCACCCTGGAGGTCACCCCGGAGCAGGTCGCGCTGAGCCTGATGGGCGAGACCAGCGTGCGGCTGACCCTCCGCCCCGGGGCGACCGTCGACCTGGACGGCGCGCAGGTGCCGGCCGAGCGGGTGCTGTTCTTCGCCGACGACCCGCGCGGCCTGGTCCGGGAGCTGCGGAGCAGGCTGGCCGACCCCGTGCGGGACTGATCCTCAGCCGGCGGTGATCGCGTCGGTGAGCAGGTCGCGGGTCAGCCCGACCTGCCACTCGCGGGCACCACCGGCGCGCAGCGCGGCGGCGACCGCGTCGGGGTCGGCCGGCGGGGGTGACCACATCAGCCGCCGGACCAGGTCGGGGGAGAGGAGGTTCTCCACCGGCACCGACCACTGCTCGGAGACCTGGGCGAGCCCGGCCCGCGCGGCCTTGAGCCGGGCGGCGGCAGCGGGGTCGCGGTCGGCCCAGCGGTTCACCGGCGGCGGCCCCTCGCCGGGGCGGCTGTGCAGCGGCAGCTCGTCCTCCGGCAGCTCGCGCCCCCGGGTCAGCGCCCCGAACCAGGTGCCCACCAGCTTGCGGTTGGCCCGGCCGCGGAACACCGGCAGCTCGAGCAGCGCGCCCTCGCTCTTCGGGTCGGCCTGAACCGCGGAGACCATCGCCGCGTCGGGCAGCACCCGCCCGGGGGCGACGTCGCGGCGGCGGGCCAGGTCGTCGCGGGCCTGCCACAGCGACCGGAGCATCCCCAGCTGCCGCCGGCTGCGCAGGCCGTGCATGCCCGACGTGCGCCGCCACGGATCGGCCTTCGGCGCGGGCGGGCCGGCGGCGAGGATCGCCTCGAACTCCTGCCGGGCCCACTCGGTCTTGCCCTGCTCCTCGAGCAGCGCGGCCAGCGCGTCGCGCAGGTCGACCAGCACCTCGACGTCCAGCGCGGCGTAGACCAGCCAGTCCTCCGGCAGCGGGCGGGTGCTCCAGTCGGCTGCCGAGTGCCCCTTCTCCAGCCGGAACCCGAGCAGCGACTCGACCACGGCGCCCAGCCCCACGCGGGGGAGGCCGGCCAGCCGCGCGGCGAGCTCGGTGTCGAACAGCCGGGCCGGGACCAGCCCGATCTCGGCCAGCGACGGGAGGTCCTGGTTGGCGGCGTGCAGCACCCACTCGGCGTCGGCGATCGCGGCCTGCAGCACCGAGAGGTCGGGCAGCGGCACCGGGTCGATCAGGCCGGTGCCGGCGCCCTCGCGGCGCAGCTGCACCAGGTACGCGCGCTGGCCGTAGCGGTAGCCCGACGCCCGCTCGGCGTCGACGGCGACCGGGCCGGTGCCCGCGGCGAGCGCGTCGGCGTAGGCGACCAGCGCGGTCGAGGTCTCGACGACCGGGGGCAGCCCGTCCCGCGGGGCGAGCAGCGGGATCGCGGGCGGGCTCTCGTCGACGGTGGGCCCGGTGGGCTCGGTGGGCTCGGAAGCCCCGGTGGACGCGGTGGGCCCGGTGGGCTCGGTGGGCGCCTCGGCGCCCGGGTCGGTGCTCAGTTGATGACCCCCGAACGGATGCCGAGCGCCACCATGTGCGCCCGGTCGCCGGTGCCCAGCTTGCGCGCGATGCGCGCCAGGTGGCTCTTCACGGTCAGTGCGGACAGGTCCACCTTCTCGCCGATCTCCTTGTTCGTGTGCCCGTCGGCCACCAGCCGCAGGATGTCCCGCTCGCGCGGGGAGAGCTCGGCGACGGACTCCTCGACGCCGCTCCGGGTGAGGCCCTGGGCGAGGCTGCTGGCGATCCCCGGGTCGGCGTACACCTCGCCGGACAGCGCGGCGCGCAGCCCGTCGGTGAGCACGGCCAGCGGGCTGGTCTTCAGCACGTACCCCTGGACGCCGGCCAGGAAGGCGGTGCGCACCACCGCCGGCTCGGTGACGGCGGTCAGCACCACGGTCACCGGCCAGCCCTCGGTGCGCAGGGTGGGGAGCAGCTCGAGCCCCCGGCCGGGGTCACCGCCGCGCCCGGCGTTCTCCGGCCCGGTCTCGGGCAGGTCGACCTCCAGCACGCACAGTGCGCGCGGGCCGGAGACGTGCGCCCGCACCCGTGCCTCCTCGAGCGAGGCGGCCTCCTCGACCTCCCGGGCACCGAGCGCCCGCAGCCGCCCGGCCAGCGCCTCCCGCAGCAACGGGGAGGGGTCGACGACGAGCGCGCCGGCGTGCGGACCGAAGAGGGCGCCGTCGGGCCATGCCGCACCT
The DNA here is from genome assembly GCF_054050755.1 of Modestobacter sp. SYSU DS0511. NCBI lineage: Bacteria > Bacillati > Actinomycetota > Actinomycetes > Geodermatophilales > Geodermatophilaceae > Modestobacter > Modestobacter sp. SYSU DS0511. The sequence continues at coordinate 23,754 of NZ_JBJGZY010000039.1, read as the reverse complement.
GCCCCCATCCACCCTCCCCCCGCGGCCCGGCCGGAGGCGGCCCGGCCGCCGCAGCGACCAGCCCGGTCCTCGGTCCGGCGTGTCCGATCACTCGGCGGCAGAACCGTTACGCCGAGTGGAGTACACCGGAGAGTCTAGGCGTGGTCGTCGTCGGCCCGCCCGTTCGCACCGAGCAGGTGGATCCCCGGCGGGGGCAACCCGGCGGCGTTGCCGAGCACCTCCAGCCAGGCGGCGAGGTGGCGGTCCAGGTCGGTGTCCTCGGCCGTCCACGAGGCGCGGATCTCCACCTCGACGGAGTGCTCCGGCGCGGCGATCGAGCCGAACCGGGTGGAGGCGGTGCGGGTGACGGTGCCGCCCACCGAGTGGTGCCGGGCACCGGACTCGGCCAGCGCGTCGGTCAGCCAGCTCCAGGCGACCTCGGAGAACATCGCGTCGTCGACCAGGTGCTCGTCGGTGAGCGCCGAGACGAAGCCGACGCAGCGGGTGGTGCCGGCCCAGGCCTCGTGGCCCTCGGGGTCGAACAGCACGATGAACCGGCCGCTGGCCAGGTCGTCGTCCGGGTCGTCGGGCGAGGCCACCCGGGCACCGATCGCGGAGGCGAACGGAGCCAGCCGCTGCGGCGCCGGGATGTGCTCCAGCTCCACCTCCGGGCGGGGGTGGACGGTGGCCAGGGCAGCGAGCGCGGCCTCGAACTCCGGCGGGCGCGCAGCGGCCTCCCCGGGCTGCCGCCCCTGCTCGGCGCGCGTGCGCTGCTGAACCACGCCCGCAGGGTAGGTCGCGGACGACGGTCCGCGAGCGCCCGACGCGCGGCGCGACCCACCCGTGACCTCACCGGCCGGCTCCCGGAGGGCCAGGCCCGGTCCCCGCCGCGTCTGGGAGGATCGGCAGCCGTGGGCATCCCAGCGGCACCGGCCGCCGACTCCGATCTGGTCCGGGCGGCGCGGGGGCTGCCGGTCTCGCGCACCCCGGTGTGGTTCATGCGGCAGGCGGGCCGCTCGCTGCCCGAGTACCGCGCGCTGCGGGCGGGCACCGCGATGCTGGCCGCCTGCCAGGACCCCGACCTGGTCACCGAGATCACCCTGCAGCCGGTGCGCCGGCACGGCGTCGACGCGGCGATCCTCTTCTCCGACATCGTCCTGCCGCTCGTCGTGGCCGGGGTGGACATCGAGATCAAGCCCGGCATCGGGCCGGTGGTGGCGCAGCCGATCCGCAGCGTCGCCGACGTCGACGCGCTGCCGGCGCTCGAGCCCGAGCGGCTGGAGTTCCTCGCCACCGCGGTCCGGCGGTTGGTGGCCGAGCTGGGCGGCACCCCGCTGATCGGCTTCGCCGGCGCGCCGTTCACGCTGGCCACCTACCTGATCGAGGGTGGCCCCTCCAAGGAGCACGCCCGCACGAAGGCGTTCATGTACGCCGAGCCCGCCGCGTGGCAGCGCCTGCTGGAGCGGCTCGCGGTGAGCGCGGCGACCTTCCTGCGGGTGCAGGTCGACAACGGCGCCAGCGCCGTCCAGCTGTTCGACTCCTGGGCGGGGGTGCTGTCCGCCGTCGACTACGGCACCCGCGTGCTGCCGCACTCGCGCGCGGTGTTCGACGGGCTGGGCGACCGGGACGTGCCCAAGGTCCACTTCGGCGTCGGCACCGGAGAGCTGCTCCCGCTGATCGGCGACGCCGGTGCGGACGTCGTCGGCGTCGACTGGCGGGTGCCGCTGGACGAGGCCGCCCGGCGGGTCGGGCCCGGCTACTCGCTGCAGGGCAACCTCGACCCCGCGGTGCTGCTGGCCGACCGGGAGACCCTGGAGCGCGAGGTGCGCCGGGTCGTCGAGCAGGGCCGCGCGGCCCGCGGGCACATCTTCAACCTGGGCCACGGCGTGCTCCCGGAGACCGACCCCGACGCGCTGACCCGGGTGGTCGAGCTCGTGCACGAGCTCAGCGCGCGATGACCCCGCCCCGCCCCGCCGCCCCGGCGACCCGCCGCCTGGTCGTCGTCGGCGGCGGGCTCACCGGACTCGCCGCGGCCTGGGAGTGGCGGCAGGCGCACCCCGGCGACGAGATCGTGGTGCTCGAGGCCGGCGGGCGGCTGGGCGGGAAGCTGGACCGGGTCGAGCTGGCCGGCCAGTGGTACGACACCGGCCCCGAGGCGATGCTCGCCCGCGTGCCGGAGGCGGTCGAGCTGGTCCGGGCCCTCGGCCTCGGTGACCAGCTCGTCCAGCCGCAGACCACCCAGGCGTCGATCGTGCTGCCCGAGGGGCGCTTCGGCCTGCCGGCGGGCACCGTGCAGGGGGTGCCCACCTCCGCCGACGGGCTGGACGGCGTGCTGACCCCGGCCGGGGTGGCCCGGGTGGCCGCGGAGGCCGACCTGCCGCCGCTGCACCTCGACGGCGACGTCGCGGTGGGCCGGCTGCTGCGCGAACGGCTCGGCGACGAGGTCGTCGACCGCCTGGTCGAGCCGCTGCTCGGCGGGGTCTACGCCGGCCGGCCCGACGAGCTCTCCCTGGACGCCACGATGCCCGGGCTGGCCGCCCACCTCCGGCGGTCCACCTCCGTGCTCGGCGCGGCCAGCGCCGCCCGGGACGCCGGTGCCCGCAGCCGCGGCGACGCCGACGGCCCGGTCTTCGTGACCGTGGCGGCGGGGATCGGCTCGCTCCCCGCCGCCCTCGTCGCGGCCAGCGGCGCCGACGTGCGGCTCGGCACGCGGGCCGAGCGGCTGCGGCACCGCGCCGGGGGCTTCGAGCTCGAGCTGGCCGGCGGTGCGGTGCTCACCGCTGACGCCGTCGTGCTGGCCACCCCGGCCGGGCCGACCGCCGTGCTGCTCGCCGACGTCGCGCCCGACGCGGTGGAGCCGCTGCGCGGCATCCCCTACGCGTCGATGGCCGTGGTGGCGATGGCCTTCCCGGCGCAGGACGTGCCGGCCGGGTCCGGGCTGCTGGTGCCGCCGGTGACCGGCCGGCTGGTCAAGGGCGTCACCGTCTCCTCCGCGAAGTGGCCGCACCTGTCCGACGGCGGCGTCCTGCGGGTCCGCTCGTCGGTCGGGCGGTTCGGCGACGACGCCGACCTGCAGCGCGACGACGCCGGGCTGACCGCCGCGGTGGTCGCCGACGTCGCCGAGCTGCTGGAGCTGGCCCGGCCCGAGCCGGTCGACACGCACCTGGTGCGCTGGGCCGACGGGCTGCCGCAGTACCTGGTCGGGCACCCCGGCCGGGTCGCCGCGATCCGGTCGGCGGTCGCCGCGGTGCCCGGGCTCGCCGTCGCCGGTGCCGCGTACGAGGGCGTGGGCGTGCCGGCCTGCATCCGCGACGCCCGCCGCGCGGTCTCCGCCATCGCCTGAACCGCCGGAGGCCGGCTCCCCACGTGGGGAACCGGCCTCCGGCGTGCTGCGGGGTCGCCCGGACCCAGCGGCTGTGCAGGTCAGTCCTGGGCGGCCTCGGCCTGCCACATCCACCAGTGCTTCTCGAGCGCACCGGTGATCTCGATCATCAGGTCCTGGCTCACCTCGTCGTCCTCGGTCGCCTCGATCCGCTCGCGCATCCGCGCGACGACGACCTCGAACACCTCGACGAAGTAGCGGATGGCGTCGTCGGCGTGGATCCAGGCCACCGGCGGCTGGGGGAGCGCGGTGGCGCGCAGCGCCTCGGTGCGGCCGTCGGGCAGCACGCCGATCGCGGCGGCCCGCTCCGCCGCGGTGTCCTGGTACTCGCGGGCGGTGGCGACGACGTCGTCCAGCTGCAGGTGGATGCTGCGGAAGTTGCGGCCCACCAGCGTCCAGTGCACCTGCTTGGCGACCAGGCTCAGGTCGATCAGGTCGACGACGGCGCCCTGCAGCGCCTCGCCGGTGACCTTCTGCACGTCCTCGGGCAACGGGCTCTTGATGACGGCCATCTGTCCTCCTCGAATCGGGCTGACGGTGCAGCCAGTACAAGATCCGATCGATCGCTACCCTTCCCGTCCGCCGGGAGAAACCACCCGTGTCCAGCTTCACGATCATGATCGACCGAGGTCCCTGACCGGTCCGGCGCGGGCCGGGCGACAATGGGCGCATGAGCGCGGACGAGCAGCAGCAGGCGGGCACCCGCAGTGCCGAGGAGATCAACGCACTGACCCGGTACACGATGTGGTCGGTGTTCAAGCTGGTCCGACCGCTGGCCGACGAGCAGCGCACCGCGCTGGCCGACGAGGTCAGCGGGCTGTTCGAGGAGCTCGCCGGCAAGGACGTCGTCGTCCGCGGCACCTACGACGTCGCCGGGCTGCGCGCCGACGCCGACCTGATGATCTGGTGGCACTCCGGCGACCCGGAGGCGTTGCAGGAGGCGTACACCCGGTTCCGCCGTACCGCGCTCGGCCGGCAGATGGAGCCGGTCTGGTCGCAGATGGGCATGCACCGACCGGCCGAGTTCAACCGCAGCCACGTGCCGGCGTTCCTCAACGACGAGGAACCGCGGCACTTCATCTGCGTCTACCCGTTCGTGCGCTCCTACGAGTGGTACCTGCTGCCCGAGGACGAGCGCCGGGAGATGCTGCACGAGCACGGCATGCAGGCCCGCCCGTTCCCGGACGTCCGCGCCAACACCGTCTCCTCCTTCGCACTCGGCGACTACGAGTGGCTGCTCGCCTTCGAGGCCGACGAGCTGCACCGGATCGTCGACCTGATGCGCGCCCTGCGGGCCAGCGCCGCCCGCCGGCACGTGCGGGAGGAGGTGCCCTTCTACACCGGCACCCGCAGGCCCGTCGCCGAGCTCGTCGCCAACCTGGCCTGAAGAAGGGCCCCGTCCTCCCCACCCCGCGCAGGCTCGGGGCGAGCTTCTGGACGGGGCCGGCGACGCCGCATCGATGCGGGATCAGCGGCCCAGGCCGTCGTCCCGGGCGCGGATGATCGCCTCCGCCCGGTCGGCCACCTGCAGCTTGGTGAGCACGTTGGAGACGTTGTTGCGCACCGTCTTGGGCGAGAGGTGCAGGGCCGCCGCGATCTGGGCGTTGGACCGGCCGGCGGCGACCAGGTCCAGCACCTCGCGCTCGCGGGCGGTCAGCTGCGGGAAGGCGGTGGCCGGGCCGGTCGGACCGGCGGTGAAGAACTCGGCGATCCGCCGGGCCAGGGCGGCGCCGAACACCGCACCGCCCGCCGCTACCGTGCTGATCGCGCGGACGACCTCATCCTGGTCGGCGCCCTTCAGCAGATAGCCCCGGGCGCCGGCCCGGACGGCGGCGAACACGGTGCCGTCGTCCTCGCTCATCGTGAGCACGACGACGCCGACCGACGGCTGCTCCGCGGTGACCCGCCGGGTGGCCTCGATCCCGTCCAGCCCGGGCATCTGCACGTCCATCACCACCACGTCCGGCTGCTCCTGCCGGGCCAGGGACACCGCCTCCGCGCCGTCGGCCGCCGTGCCCACCACGGCGATGCCCGGCACGGACGCGAGGAGCGCGGCGAGCCCCTCCCGGTACACCGGGTGGTCGTCGGCGACCACCACCCGCAGCGACTCGTCGTCGACGACCGGATCAGCCACCAGCACTCCTTCCCGCCACGGGCAGGACCGCCCGCACCTGCGTCCCGCCCTCCGCCGGGCACCCGACGGTTCCCCAGCCACCCAGTTCCGCGGCCCGCTCGCGCAGCGACGCCAGCCCCACCCCGGCCGGCGCGTCGGGGCCGATCCCACGGCCGTCGTCGTTCACGCTGACCACCAGCGCGCCATCGACCCGGTCCAGCTCGACACGGCAGTGGTCGGCGTGGGCGTGCCGGGCCACGTTCGCCAGCGCCTCCGACGCGATCCGGTAGGCAGCCACCTCGACCGCCGCGGGCAGCTGGTCGACCTCCCGGCCGGCGGTCACCGCGACGGCCACGCGCGGGGCGAGGAGGCGCTCTGCCTGCTGCCGGACCGCGCCGACGAGGCCAGGTCGTCGAGGGCGGGCGGGCGCAGGTCGTGCACCAGCCGGCGCACGTCGGCGAGCGCGGCGGACACCTCCTCACGCGCCTGCCGGAGCACCCGGTCGGCCTCCTCGGGGCGGCAGGCAGCCAGGTTCCGCGCCGTGTCGATGCGGAGCACGACGGCCCCCAGGCTGGGGCCGAGGCCGTCGTGCAGGTGCCGTCGCAGCCGCCGGCGCTCCTCCTCCCGTGCGGTCACCAGCTGCTCCCGGCTGACCTGCAGCTCGGCCGCGAGCGCGCTCGCCCGAGCGGCTGCGGCGGCCTGCCGGACGACGTCGGCCAGCAGGCGCTCGTCCCGCCCGAGCAGGGAGGCGTGCAGGCCGGCGCGAGGGAGGAGGAGGTGGCCCACCTGCTGGCCACGGAAGGCGATCGGCAGCGACTGCACCTCGGCCGGCCGGTTGCCGTGCTCGGCGACCAGCTGGTCGCCTTCGGCGTGGTCGACGACCACACCGACGTAGGGGGAGCGGAAGGCCTCCGCCACCGTCCGGGCGACGGTCAGCAGTTGCTCGCCGGCACCGGTGGACCGCTCCAGCTGCTCGGCGAGGCCGGAGACCACCCGGTAGGGGTCCTCCCGGTCACCGAGCACCCAGCGGCGGACGACCACGCCGCCGCGGTCGACGCCGTCCGCACGGATGGTCCGCAGGGGCGGGGCAGCGGTCGCCGTCGGCTCCGCGGCCTGGGCCGGGGGGATCCTGGCCTTCGGGCTCACCCCGGTCGACGGCTGGCAGGGCGTCGTCTACGACCTCTCGTCCCTCGCGTTCCAGCTGGGACTGGTCGCCCTGGTGACCGTCCAGCTGCGCACCGGCGCCATCGGCACCGGCCGCCTGGCCCGCGGCCTGCTGCACGCCGAGCACGTGCTGCTCGTGCTGGCGATCGCGTCCACGGTGACCTGGCTGGTCACCTCGGAGACCCAGCGCGAGACGACCTGGTTCCTGCTGCTGGACTCGTGCTGGCCGTTGTCGATGATCGGCATGTTCGCCATCGGCATCCGGATCGCCATCGCCGGCCGGTGGCGGGGGGCGGCGCGGTTCTGGCCGCTCGGGGCGGAGAGCTGGGCGCCGGTGGTCATCCCGGTCAGCGCCGTGCTGCCCGACGTGGCCGGCCCGGTGGCGGCCGCGCACCTGCTCCTGGGGTACGCCGCCCTGGGCGTCGTCCTGGCCCGCCGACCGGAGCTGACCGGAGCCGGCGACTGACCCGGCTCCGACGCGGCAGCACCCCCGCCCCGTGCTCCCGGGCGGGGGTGCTGCCGCGCGCCGAGGAGGGCTCAGCCCTCCGTGGGCTCGAGCCGGATGCTGACCGAGTTGATGCAGTACCGGTCGCCGGTGGGGGTCTGCGGCGCATCGGCGAAGAGGTGCCCGAGGTGGCTGTGGCAGCTGCCGCAGAGCACCTCGGTGCGCACCATGCCGTAGCTGGTGTCCTCGCGGAGGACGACGTTGTCGGTGGCGGCGGGCTCGTAGAAGGACGGCCAGCCGCAGTGCGAGTCGAACTTCGTCCCGGAGGTGAACAGCTCGGCGCCGCAGGCCCGGCAGGAGTAGGTGCCGACGGTCTTGGTGTCGACGTACTCACCGGTCCACGGCCGCTCGGTGCCGGCCTGGCGCAGGACGGCGTACTCCTCCGGCGACAGCTGGGCGCGCCACTCCTCGTCGCTCTTGACGACCCGGGGCTGCGCGGCGGGCGTGGTCGGCTGGGAGGCGGATGTGGTCATGGCTCCACGGTACGGCGGCTGCGCCACCGGCCACCCCGCCGAGTGACCCGGGTGCCCCCGACCCGGGCGGGACGGCGGACACTGGTCCGGTGACCGCACCCGATCCCCAGCAGCCCCTCCCCGACGTGTGGTTCACCCGCGACCTGCCGGTGCTGCGGGCGATCGTGCGGCTGCTCGACGAACCACCGCACGGCAGCGCCCCGTACCTGGGCGCGGTGGTGCCGGCCAGCGGGCTGCCCAAGCCGCAGGTCGTGTCTGCGGCCAACGCCCTGGTGGCGGCCGGCTACGTCGTGGCGCTGACCAACCACGCCGGCGACGTCGTCCGGTTCACCTCCGCCTCGGCCGAGGCGCGCCGGCTGGCCGGTCTGTGGCCGACGCCGCAGGGGGAGTGGGAGCGCCTGCTGGAGCAGCTGGAGGTGCGGGCGGCCAACGCGCTCAGCGACGTCGAACGCGACCGGTGGCGCGCGTTCGCCGACGCTGCCGCAGCGGTGGGCCCGCACGACGGCGCGTTGCTGATGTCGGCCCTGATCGGCGGCTACGTCCCGCGCGCCCGCTGAGCCGTCGCGCGCACCGGAGGCCAGAACCAGGAACAGCGCCCCCACCCGGCGTACCGGATGGGGGCGCTGCAGGTCTTCCTGGGGCCGCGATCAGCCCAGCTCTGAGGAGATCAGAGCGGGTTGACGTTCGCCGCCTGCGGGCCCTTCTGGCCCTGCTCGACGTCGAACGAGATGCGCTGGCCCTCGTCGAGCGAGCGGTACCCGCTGGACTGGATGGCCGAGTAGTGGACGAAGACGTCCGGGCCGCCCCCGTCAGGGGTGGCGAAGCCGAACCCCTTCTCGGCGTTGAACCACTTCACTGTTCCTTCGGGCATTGCTCGCTCCTAGCTGCGGTGGTGCATCGGGGTCCTGCCAGTGCGCAGGGCCTTCCCGACAGACAGAACCCTAGCGGCTCCGGCGCCTCCGTGGGGGATCAGGGACAGATCTTGCCCCGAGACGGTGCTCAGAGCAGCCGGCCGTCGTCCTCGGGGAAGGCGTGCGCGGTACCGCCGGTGGGGGCGTAGGCGCTGACCGGGGGCCGCGGTGCCGCCTCCTCCGGGCGGTCGCCGGGCGACCAGGGCAGGGCCGGTCCGGCGGCGGGCAGCGCCCAGCGTGCCGGCCGCCACGACTGCACCCCGATGGGCGCCTGCTCGGCGGCCCACAGCTCCTGGGCGAGCCGGGCCTGCTCCTCGCGGTAGGTGCGGACCCAGCGGCGCCAGCGGTGCCCGAGCAGGTCCAGGGCGACCAGCACGGCCACGAGCACGGCGACGGCGAGCATCGCATCGGTGACCGCGGCCGCGACGTCCAGCGGGCTCAACTCCGGCCAGCCGACGCTCTCCAGCTGGTGCCCGATGATCTCGATGACGACGTACAGCACGCCGTACACCAAGAACGCGCCCCTCATGACCTGCTCCCTGCCGATCGTCGCTGACCCGGACGTCAACGGCAGCTCCGGTGCCCTGCGGGAGGGCGCGGCCCACCTGGCGCCCCGCGTCCCACCCGATCGGGTGAGGGCGCAGCCCCGTCCGTGGTCAGCGGTCGAGCAGCACCGCGAGCCGACGGGTCACCCGGTGGGGGAGCCTCGGGGAGGGCGGTGGCGGGTGCTCGGCGGCGATCACCCCGCTGAGCGCGTCCAGGGCGGCGTCGAGCAGCTGTGCCTGGGTGGGGACGGTGACCGGTTCCGGGGCCGGAGGGTCCGTGGGCACCAGCAGCTCCGCGAGGTCGCCGACCACGTGGTGGCCGGCTGCGGCGAGCTCGGCGACCATGGTGGCCGACCTCGCCGCGACCCAGCCGTGGTGCTCGGCCGGGAGCCGGATCGCCGGGCCCGGGCGCGCGGCCAGCACGTCCGGTGCCAGGCGCCGGTTGACCCGCTCGGCGTAGACCGGCCAGGGCACGCGTCCGTCGAGCCGGCTGTTGAGCAGGCGGAGCAGCTCGGCCTCCACCGCGCCCAGTGAGGTGTTCGCGGCCCGGGCGGGCGGCGGGGTCGCGACGTCGGGCGGGACGCCCAGGACGGCGGCGAAGCGGTGCCACAGCTCGTCACGTCCGGCGCCGCGTGGAGGCACCACCACCACGTGCACGCGATCCGGGGGCAGGGCGGAGGTCCAGCGTCGCAGCACCTCCGGGACGTCCTGGCGGTGCCAGAAGACGTCGCCGTACCAGGCCCGGGTGCCGGACCGGTGGTCGGCGGCGGCGAGGAAGTCGGCGAAGGTCGCCGTGTGCTGGTTCTTCAGGTCCTCCTGCCACACGGCCGGGAGCTGGCGGGCGAGGTCGCGTGCGGTCACCACGACGTGGACCTCCGCGGGCGCGAGGTCGGCCAGTGCACGAGCGGCCACCTCCGGGGTGGCGTCGCCGAACAGCTCGTGGCTGAGCACGGCGGTTCCCGGGGTGCGCCGCACCCGGCGGACGAGCCGTTCCCAGGCGCCCTGGACGGCGGGGTCGGGCCAGTCGTTGAACGTGGTCCCGCTGAGGTCCTGGTAGGCGAGGAAGTGCGCATCGGGGCTCCAGCCAGGGCAGCTGACGCCGCACCGGGTGAGCGCCGGTCGGTTGTCCCACAGCAGCTGCTGCAGGTAGGTGGTGCCGCTCTTGGGCGTGCCGATGTGGAGGAGGACGCGGTCGGCCACGGGCTACCGCGTCGGGTGGTCGGCGTTCGTCACGCCCGCAGGCTCGCCGCGCGAGCTGGGGCGCAGCTGTGTCCCACCGAGGTGTCCGCGGTGGGCCTGCCGGGGAGGCCGTTCAGGGCCGGCGGTACAGCTCGGTGAGCAGTTCGACCACGGCCGGGGTCGCCGGGTGCGGCTCGTCGCGCCACCAGGCCAGCCGGACGGCGACCGGTTCGGCGTCCCGGATGGGGCGGTAGACGACGCCGGGGCGCTGGTACTGCGCCGCGGTGCCCTCGGTGGTGACGCCGACGGCGCGCCCGGTGGCGATGACGGTGAGCCAGTCGTCGACGTCGTTGGTGTGCTCGACCCGGGGCCGGGCGTCCTCCGGCCACAGCTCGGGGGTCGTGGTGCCGGTCCGCCGGTCGACGAGCAGCAGCCGGGTGCTCAGCTCGGCCAGGCGCAGCGACCGGCGGCGGGCCCACGGGTCGTCGGCGGCGAGGGCGCACATCCGCCGCTCCAGGCCGACCAGGGTGGCACCGAACCGCCGTTCGTCCAGCGCGACCCGGACCACGGCGAGGTCGCAGACCCCCTCGGCGAGCCCGGCGGTGGGGGAGTTGGTGCGCACCAGCTGGAGCGCGGTGTCCGGGTGCTCGGCGCCCCACCGGCGCTGGAAGTCCAGGGTGTGCCGGCCCATCGCCGACCAGGCGTGGCCGATCCGCACCCGGCCGCCGTCGCCGCCGGCCACGCGACGGAGCTCGGCGGCGTCGGCGAGCAGCCGGCGGGCGCGGGGGAGCACCCGCTGCCCGGCCGCGGTCAGCCCGACCTCGCGGGCCGTGCGGCGCAGCAGCCGGGTGCCCAGGGCCCGTTCCAGCGAGGCCAGGGTGCGGGAGACGGCCGCCTGGGAGACGCCGAGCTCCAGCGCGGCGTCGGTGAAGCTGCCGGCGTCCACGATCGCCACCAGGCAGCGCAGCTGGCGCAGCTCGACGTCCATGCACCGAGCGTATGCAGAGCGTGCCGGATGCATTTTGCGCATGCGCGGCCCGGTCGCATGCTGCGCCCATGACGAGACGGGGACGGCGCCCGGCGCGGCCGGGACCGGCGAGCTGCGTGGACCGGCGCTGCCCGCGGGCACCGGCGCCGGCCTGCTGCTGATGGCCGGCAGCGCCCTGGCCAACCAGCTCGGTGCCGCGGTCGGTGCGCTGGCCTTCCCGGTGGTGGGGGCGGTCGGCGTGGTCGCCGTCCGGCAGTGGGTGGCCGGGCTGGCGCTCACCGCGCTGGCCCGGCCCCGGCCGTGGACGTTCACCGCCGCCCAGTGGCGGCCGGTGCTGCTGCTGGCCGTCGTCTTCGGGGCGATGAACCTGTCGCTGTACTCGGCGATCGACCGGATCGGGCTGGGCCTGGCGGTCACCCTGGAGTTCCTCGGGCCGCTGGCCGTCGTCCTGGTCACCGCCCGCGGCCGTGCGCCGCAGCTGTGCGCGCTGGGCGCGGCGGCCGGCGTGCTCGTCCTGACCCGCCCGCAGCCGACCACGGACTACGTCGGCATCGGCCTGGGGCTGCTGGCCGCGGCCTGCTGGGCGGCGTACATCCTGGTCAACCGGGTGCTGGGTGCCCGGGTGCCGGGCGGGGCCGGCCCGGCGACCGCCGCGGCGGTGTCCGCCCTGGCGTTCGTGCCGATCGGGGTGGTCGCCCTGGCGCAGCACCCGCCGACGCCGGTCGCGCTCGGCTGCGCGGTCACCGCCGGGCTGCTGGCCTCGGCGGTGCCGCTCGTCGTCGACGTGGCTGCGCTGCGCCGGGTGCCGACCAGCGCCTACGGCCTGTTCATGAGCGTGCACCCGGTGCTCGCCGCGCTGGTCGGGCTGGTCGTGCTGGGTGAGGCGCTGAGCTGGGATGCCTGGCTGGGCATCGCCGCGATCGTCGGCGCCAACGCCGGCGGCCGGCTGGCTGCCGGGCGGCGGACGGTCAGCTCAGCTGTGCGGCGACCATCGGGGTCAGCGTCAGGTGCGGGTTGTTCCGCTCCAGCACCCCCAGTGCCCACTTGTTCGTGAACAACGCCAGCAGCTCGCCGTCGGCGCGCTGCATGACCTCGACGTCGCGGGCCTTGGCCAGCTCGGGGGCGGACGCGGCGTCGGTGATCCGGGCGATCTGGTAGGGCAGCGGCTCCAGGGAGATGCGGGCGCCGAACTCGTGCTCCATCCGGTGCGCGGCCACCTCGAACTGCATCGGTCCGACGACGGCGAACACCGGGGCGCCGTCACCGCGGCGCTCGGAGACCAGCACCTGGACCACGCCCTCGCCGCCGAGGGTGTCGATGCCCTTGCGGAACTGCTTGTACTTGCTGGTGTCGGCGGCCCGGACCACCGCGAAGTGCTCGGGGGCGAAGGTGGTCACCGGCGGGTAGCTGACCGGGTGGTCGGCGTAGAGCGTGTCGCCGATGCCCAGCGCGGCGGCGTTGACCAGGCCCACGACGTCACCGGGGTAGGCGGTCTCGATCGTCTCCCGCTCGCGGCCGAGGACCTGCTGGGCGTACTTGGTGGCGAAGGGGCGGCCGGTGCGCGCGTTGGTGACCACCATGCCGCGCTCGAACACCCCGGAGCAGACCCGGATGTAGGCCAGCCGGTCGCGGTGGCCGGTGTCCATGCCGGCCTGCACCTTGAAGACGAAGCCGCTGAAGGGGGCGTCGACCGGGTGCGGCTTGCCCTCGGCGTCGGGCCGGTCGGCCGGTGCCGGGGCCATCGTCACCAGCACGTCGAGGAGCTGTCCGACGCCGAAGTTGGAGACCGCGGAGGCGAAGAGCACCGGGGTGGTGGCGTGGGCGAGGAACAGCTCCTGGTCGTGGACCTGGCCGGTCTCGGCCAGCAGCTCGGACTCCTCGACCGCGGTCGCCCAGGCGTCGCCCTCGCGGGCCAGCGCCTCGTCGGCGGGGAACACCTGCTCGGGGGCGATGGTGGCGCCGCCGGCGGTGCGGGTGAAGTGCCGGTAGCTGCCGTCGCGGCGGTCCAGCACGCCGCGGAAGTCCCCGGCGATCCCCACCGGCCAGGTCAGCGGGGTGGGGGTGAGCCCGGTGCGGTCGGCGATCTCGTCCATCAGGGCGAGGGCGTCCATGCCGGGGCGGTCCCACTTGTTGACCACGGTGATCACCGGGATGCCGCGGTGCTTGCAGACGGCGAACAGCTTCATCGTCTGCGCCTCGAGGCCCTTGGCGGCGTCGATGAGCATCACCGCGGCGTCGACGGCGGTGAGCACCCGGTAGGTGTCCTCGGAGAAGTCGGCGTGCCCCGGGGTGTCCAGCAGGTTGATGACCGCCTTCTCCCCGCCGGCCGGGCCGTACTCGAACTGCAGGGCCGCGGAGGTGATGGAGATGCCGCGGTCGCGCTCCATGTCCATCCAGTCCGACACGGTGCCCCGCCGGCCGGCCTTGCCGTGCACCGCGCCGGCCTGGCCGATCACCCGCGCGTGCAGCGCCAGCGCCTCGGTCAGCGTCGACTTCCCGGCGTCCGGGTGGCTGATCACCGCGAACGTCCGCCGCCGCTTCGCCTGCTCGAGGACCGCCTGCTCCAGCACTGCCTGCTCACTCACGCCGCACTCCTCCTCACCGGGCATGCGTCGGCCAGGGAGGACGTGCGCCGGTGCCCCCGATGGTAGGCCGTGCGGACCGGCGGGTCAGCGGGCCTGGTCGCTCCGGGTGCCGGCCGGTGCCGGCAGCCGCAGCCAGCCGGTCGACGGGGTGACGACGGCGGAGACGGGCTGGTCGTGCGGTTCGGCGGGCAGGTGGTCGACGAGCTCGTCGTCGAACACCAGGGCCACCAGCAACGCGTCGGGCCGGGCGTGCCGGAGCGCGCGGTCGTAGTACCCGCCACCGCGGCCGAGCCGGACCCCCGCCCGGGACACCGCGAGGGCGGGGACGACGACGACGTCGGCGGCCGCGAGCTCGGCCGGACCGAACCGGGGGCCCACCGGCTCGGACAGCCCGAACCGCCCCACGACGAGCTGCTCGGTGTGCACCGCCCACTGCAGCTCGTGACCGACGGCGGGGACGACGGGCAGCAGCACCCGGGCGTCGAGCCGGCCCAGGGCGGCCGGGAGCAGCGGAGCCCCCGGCTCGACCGGTTCGGGGGCGTAGGCGGCGATCGTGCGGGCCCCCGTCAGCCCCCGCAGCAGGGCACCGGTGATCGCGGCGGCGGCCGCGGCCCGCTCCTCGGCGGGGCGGGCCGCGCGGCGGGCCAGCAGGCCCCGCCGGTAGGCGGCCTTGGCCCGCGCCTCGTCCTGGTGGGCTCCGCCCGAGGCGGCCGCCCACCCACTCGCCGCGGACATCAGCGGGCGATGCGCTCGCGGACGGCCGCCTCGACGGCGTCGGCCCGGCGGAGCAGGTCGTCGACGCGGTCCAGGGACGCGCCGAGGTCGGCCCGGGCAGCCTCGTCGGAGATGCCCCGGAGGTTCACCTCGACCGCCAGCCGGGCCGTGGTGGCCGCCGCGCGGGCGGCGGCGGTGGCGGCGGCGACGTCGCTGACGACGTTCGGGTTGGCGATGGGCAGCAGCCGTTCGGCCAGGGGGAGGAGGGTGACGGCCGCCTCGATGACGTCCCGCGGCGGCTGGGCCGCCTGGAGCTGGGCCGCGCGGACGGCCTCACGCCGGGACTCCTGCTCCTCGGGGGTGTCCTTCGGCAGCCGGTAGGCCTCGGTGACCGCGGTGAACGCCGTCTCGTCGGCCGCCGCGGCGGCCAGGCAGGTGGCGCGGACGGCGTCGGCCTGCGCGATCACCGCCGAGACGAGGTCGCGGTGCTCGGCGTACTCGTCGCCGCTGGTGAAACGAGCGACCATGGCGACGAGCGAGGCCGACAGCGCCGCCTCGATCGCCGCGGTGGCGCCGGCACCCGGGGCGGGCAGGCGGGCAGCCAGCTGGCCCAGGAAGTCGCCCAGCGGCTGGACGTCGACCTCGGGAGCGTCCGCCTGCGTCGTCATGCGGTCACTGTGCCAGCCACCCGTCCCGCCAGCGACTCGTCGGACGGCGTCGTCGGGACCATCCCCGGCCCTCAGGCGCTGGGTGCCTTCTTCGCGCGGCTGGGCTGCACCCGCATCGGCTCGCCGGGCATCTTCGGGTAGTCCGGCGGATAGGGCAGCTCGCCCAGCCCGAGGTCGCGCTCCTGCTCGTCCGCCAGCTCGACCAGCGGCGTGAGGTCGAAGGCGTGGTCGGCCAGCCCGGCGTGCTTGTCGCCGACCGCGGCGAACCGCTCCGGCATGGTCAGCACGTCGAAGTCGAACGGGGAGACGTCGGGCAGCTCGTCCCAGTCGACCGGGGCGGAGACCGGCGCGTGCGGCTTGGGCCGGATGGAGTACGCGGACGCGATCGTGCGGTCCCGGGCCATCTGGTTGTAGTCGATGAAGATCTTCTCGCCGCGCTCCTCCTTCCACCAGTTCATCGTCACGCGGTCGGGGATGCGCCGTTCCAGCTCGCGGCCGAACGCGATCACCGCGCGGCGCACCTCGGGGAAGGTCCAGCGCGGCTGGATCGGCACGTAGACGTGCACGCCGCGGCCACCGGAGGTCTTCGGCCAACCCTCCATGCCGAACTCGTGCAGCAGCTCGCGCACGTGCGGGGCGACCCACACGGCGTCGCCGAAGTCGGTGCCCGGCTGGGGGTCCAGGTCGATGCGGATCTGGTCGGGGGACTCGACGTCGCCCTTGCTCACCGGCCAGGGGTGGAAGGTGAGCGTGCCGAGGTTGGCGCACCAGGCGACGACGGCGACCGAGTCGGGCGCGATCTCGTCGGCGGTCCGCCCGCTGGGGAACGTGATGTGCGCGGTCGGCACCCAGTCGGGGGCGTTCTTGGGCACCCGCTTCTGGTAGAAGGCGTCGCCGGTGTTGTCGGCCCGGGTGGAGATCCGCGCGCCCTCGAAGACGCCGCCGGGCCAGCGCTCCAGCGTCGTCGGCCGGTCGCGCAGCGCGAAGAGGATGCCCTCACCGACGGAGACGAAGTACTGGACGACGTCGATCTTGCGGATGCCCTTGTCGGCGAAGTAGGGCTTCTCCGGGTTGGTCACCCGCACCTCGTGCCCGTCGACCTCCAGCACCACGGCGTCCTTGCTGCTGGCCATCGGGCTCCGTCCGGTCACCTGGGCTGGGTCGTCCTCCGGCTGGTCAGCTTCGGGCCCGACGGCCAGCAGCGCAAGATCAGGGGGCGCAGGTGATCCCCTCGGGCGGCGCGACCAGGTCGATCAGGTAGGCGTTCACCGCCTGGGTCACGCACTCGGTCTTCGGGTAGGCGGTGTGCCCGCTGCCCTCCCAGGTCAGCAGCACGCTGTTGGCCAGCTCCGCGGCCATGTCCGCCGCGCCCTGCGGTGGGGTCACCGGGTCGCCCTGGGTGCCGATGACCATGATCGGCGCGCTGCCCTCGGCGTCGCGCTCGGGCAGCGGGGTGGTCGGGGCGTCCCAGGCCGAGCAGGTGTAGAGGCCCAGGGCCGCGTCGGCCCCGAAGAGCGGGTACCGGCCGTTCCAGTCGGCGGCCAGCGCCGCGACCTGGTCGGTGGTGAACTGCTCCTGCCCGTCGGCGCAGCTGATCGCCAGGTTGGCGTCGACGACGTTGCTGTAGCTGCCGTCGTCGCTGCGGCCGGTGTAGGTGTCGGCGAGGGTCAGGATGCCGGCGGCGTCGCCGTCGCGGGCGGCGGCCAGCGACTGGGCCAGCTGCGGCCAGGCGCTGGGCTGGTACAGCGCCGAGCGCACCCCGTTGAGCACCAGGCCGGCAGTGGCCTGGCGGGTCTCGCCCTCGCGGGAGCTGGGGATCGGGGCCGCGGCCGCCTGGTCCAGGATGCCGTTGAGCGCCGCCCGCGGGTCGTCGCCCAGCGGGCAGCCGCTGATCAGGCCCGTGCAGTTGCCGGCGAACGCGTCGAAGGCGGCCTCGAAGCCGGCGGCCTGCGCCTCGGCCCGCTCCTGGGCGGTGGCGGTCGGGTCGACCGCGCCGTCGAGCGCGAGGGCACGCACGCGCTCGGGGAACAGCTCGGCGTAGGTCGAGCCCAGCGTCGTCCCGTAGGACCAGCCGAGGAAGGTCAGCTGCTCGTCGCCGAGCGACTCGCGCACCAGGTCCAGATCCCGGGCGGTGTCGACGGTGTTGAACGCGCCCAGCGCCTCGCCGTACTCCTCTTCGCAGCTCGCCGCGACGTCCTCGACCAGGTCGAAGGTGGTGGCGAGGGAGTCGGCGTCCAGCGCGCGCGGGTTGCTCGCGAACAGCGCGTCCTTCTGCTCGTCGGAGATGCACTCGACCGGCCGGGAGAACCCGACCCCGCGCGGGTCGACGCCGACGATGTCGAACCGGGCCAGCACCTCCGGCGGGAGCGTCAGCGCCGCCTGGATCGCCGCGTCGCCGGCCGAGAAGCCCGGGCCGCCGGGGTTGACCACCAGCGAGCCGATCTTGTCGGTCTGCCCGGCGGCGGTCGCCCGCAGCAGGAACAGCTCCAGGTCGCCGCCCTCGAGGTCGTCGTAGTCGGCCGGCACGGGGGTGGTGCCGCACTCGAAGAGCAGCTCGCGCTCCGAGCCGGGGCGCCCGGCGATGATCTGGTCGATGTCGGCGTCGCAGTCGGTCCACTCGATCGGCTGCGCCTCCGGCTCGGCGGGGGCGGTGGGGGAGCTGCTGGCCTGGTCGGCGTCGTCACCGGAGGAGGTGCAGCCGCTCAGCGCCACGGCGGCGGCGAGGAAGACCCCGCCCAGGGCGGCGATCGGTCGGCGGTGCGCGTACATGATCGCCCAGCGTAGGAGGCGATCGCGGTGGTGGCCGCCGCAACCACCGTGGCGTATCCCTCAGCCGCCCCCGCTCCCACGCCCGGATCGGCTCAGCCGCCGAGGACCTCGTCCAGGTCGTACCGCACCGGCACCTCGAGCTGGTCGTAGGTGCACGAGCGGGCGTCCCGGTCGGTGCGCCACCGCTGGAACTGGCCGGTGTGCCGCAGCCGGCTGCCCTCCAGCTGGTCGTACCTGATCTCCACCACGAGCTCCGGGCGCAGCGGCACCCAGGAGAGGTCCTTGCCGGCGTTCCAGCGGCTGGTCGCCCCGGGCATCCGGTGCTCGCCGTCCTCGCCCGGCCCTGCTGCCGACGTGGACGCGTTGGCCCAGTCCTGCCACGGGTGGCCGTCGAGCGCCTGGGCGCGATAGGGGGCGAGCTCCTCGACCAGCTCGGCGCGGCGCTTCATGGTGAAGGAGGCGGCGACGCCGATGTGCTGCAGGGTGCCGGCGTCGTCGTAGAGGCCGAGCAGCAGCGACCCGACGACCGGGCCGCTCTTGTGCCAGCGGAAGCCGGCGACCACGCAGTCGGCCGTGCGCACGTGCTTGACCTTGGTCATCACCCGCTGGTCGGGGGAGTAGGGCCGGTCGCCGCGCTTGGCGATGACGCCGTCCAGACCGGCGCCCTCGAACTCGTGGAACCAGCGCTGCCCGGTCTCCGCGTCCTGGGTGATCGTGCTGACGTGCACCGGTGCCTCGGCGGTGGCCAGCGCCTCCCGCAGCCGCGCCTGCCGCTGCGCGAACGGGAGCTCCATCAGCGACTCGTCGCCGAGGGCGAGCAGGTCGAAGGCGACGAAGGACGCCGGGGTCTCGGCGGCCAGTCTGGTGACCCGGGAGGCGGCCGGGTGGATCCGCTGGAGCAGTGCCTCGAAGTCGAGCCGGTCGCCCCGAGGGACGACGATCTCGCCGTCGACCACGCACCGCTCGGGCAGCTGCGCCTTCGCCGCCGCGACGACGTCGGGGAAGTAGCGGGTCAGCGGGCGCTCGTTGCGGCTGCCCAGCTCGACCTCGTCGCCGTCCCGGAACACGATGCAGCGGAACCCGTCCCACTTCGGCTCGTAGAACCAGCCCTCGCCGGTGGGCAGCGCGGCCGCGGGCTTGGCGAGCATCGGCTTGACCGGGGGCAGCACGGGCAGGTCCATGCCGGCCAGTCAAGCAGCCCGGAGCGGTCGGGACCGAGGTCTGGGGCCGCGAGCCGCTACAACGCCCTCAACCCCGCGCTGGCCGGCCGGAAGCCGCAGCTGCCGAGGTAGAAGGGTGCCAGTTCGGCGGCGCATGCAGCTCGTTGGCCTCCTTGCTGCTGAACTCGCCACGCGGGGTGACCGCCACCCCGGGCACGGTGGATCCGGCCGGCAGCCGTGACCACCGGGTTCACGGGAGCCGACGTTCCCGTGACGGTCAGAACGGCGGGGGATCGTCCCCGAGTGTCCGCGGCGGTCCCGGTCCGTCGGTGGGCTCGGGTGCTCGTGGTCCGGGCGCGGGTGGTTCGGGCCCGGCTGCCGGTTGGGGCTCCCGTGGTCGGAGGCCGGGTGGTCGGGTGGTGCGGGTGACCCCGCTCGGGGTGGTGACCTGCAGCGTGCCGTCGGGGGTCATGGCGAACCGCCAGCCGGGAGCAAAGGTCTTGAGCCGGTGGTGGCTGCGGCACAGGCAGCAGAGGTTGGCGCAGTCGGTCTCACCGCCGCAGGCGTGTGGGACGACGTGGTCGAGGTCGGCCCACCCCACGCGCTGCCCGCAGTTGGGGAAGCGGCAGCGCCGGTCGCGGGTGGTCACGAAGGCCCGTTGCCGTGCGGTGGGCTCGTAGCGCTCGGTGGGTGGTGGCGGGCCCAGCACCGGGCAGTCGCACGGTTCGTCGGGGTGCTGCGGGCAGCCGCGCTTGGCCAGCCGAGCCAGCTCCGCGGGAGTGACGGTGGCCAGCAGTTCGCCGTCGGGGCCGGTGATCGCGAACGTGAGGGTGCCGCCCTCAGGAGCGGTGAGCCCGAGAGCGCCGACCCGCGCCAGCAGGTCGCGCAGGTGGGCGGCGGTGATCGGCAGCCCGTTCACCTCACCCGGCGTCACCCCGCCCTCCAGCGCCTCCAGCGCAGCGGTGACCGTCAGGTTCGCCGCCACCAGCGGCAGGCCGTGATCGGCGGGGCGGCGGACCAGCGCCGACAGCACGTGGGTGCGCAGCGCCCCGATCGGCCGGGGGTCACCGTCGGCCTTGAGCATCCGCGCCAACTGGTCGAGCAGATCGTGGCACTCGGCGGCCTCGTCGCTGGGCAGGTCCGCGGCCAGCACCGACCGCCCGTCGGCGGCCGAGGGGTACAACCGCACGTCGGCGCTCTTCTCCGCCTCCACCCGCGCCTCTTCGGCCGCGGCCGCATCGAACCGCAGCATCAGCTCGGTGGCGCGCTTGCCCAGCCCGGTCACCGACACGTCGGTCGCCTCACCCAGCAGCGCGTCCTCCACCCGCCGGGCGACCTCGGCACTGGTGTGCTGCAACGCATCGGCGAGCTGCTGCGCCCGCCGCTCGTCCAGCTCACCGGCCCGCAGGGCGGCGAAGGTCGCCGGCAGCTTGTCCCGCCACACCAGCGCCCGGGTCAACCGCACCGCCGCCGTTCCCCGACCGGCGTTGAGCACGGTGGCCAGCTCGGCGGTGAAGAACTCACTCACCTCACCCTCGGCCGGCTGCACGGTCCACCCCGCCCGCCGCGCACCCGGATGGTCCGGCGGCGGATCAGCCGACCCCGGACGGTCAGCCGCCAGGCCCAGGATCAGCTCCGCCTCGTAGGCGGCGTCCCGAGCGCGGCGCTGCTGCACCCGCTGCAACTCCGCGGCCAGCTCCTCATCACTCAGCCACCCCGCCGGCAGCCGGGACGGCTCGACCGGGTGCTCCACCACCCAGTCGAGCAACACCCCCTCGACCACGCTCGACCCACGCCTCCGCGACACGATCCGAACATACGTTCGAGGTACGACAGTTCCGGCAGGTCAGTCAAGCGGCGGTCGCACCGTGTGCCGTCCGTCCGACCGTTGACCCGCACCAGGACGGGGCTCGGCGGGACGCCGGGTCGCGCCACCTGCGGCGGCTGGTCGCGAGATCAGCGCAGCGCGTAACGGGTGAAGAGGACGCCCTCCTCGGTGAGCGCCTGGAGCAGCTCGGCCCGCAGCGGGGTGGCGAGCCCGGCGGGCACGAGCCCGGGCCCGCCGCCGACCAGCAGCGGGGAGATCGACAGGTTCAGCTCGTCGACCACGTCCGCGGTCAGCGCCGCCTGGACCAGCGCCGGCCCGCCCTCGCAGACCAGCTGCTCCAGCCCCCGTGCGGCCAGGGCGTCCAGCGCTGCGGGCAGGTCGACGTCGTCGTCACCGCAGACGAGCACCTCGACCCCGGCAGCGGACAGTGCCTCCCGCCGCCCACGGTCGGCCGCAGCGCAGGTGATCAGCACGGTGGGCACGACGGCGTCGGTCACCAGCTGGTCGTCCGGCCGCAGCGACGCCCGCCGCGACACGACCACCACCGGCATCACCGCCTCGCGACCCAGCGACGTGCGCAGCCGGCCGACGGTGGAGTCCGGGAGCACCGGGCGGTACCCCTCGGCCGCCGCCGTCCCGGCCCCGACGAGCACGGCGTCGGACAGCGCCCGCAGGGTGCGGAACACCCGGCGGTCGCCGTCGGAGCCCAGCGGTCCGCTGCGCCCGTCGACGCTGATCGCGCCGTCCAGCGAGGCGATGAAGTCGACCCGCAGGTGCCGGCCCGGCGCGACCCGGTAGGCGTCGGCCAGGCCGGCGGGGTCGCGGGGGAGCTCGTGCACCGTCAGCGGGTGCTGACCACGGCCGCGCTCTCGGCGGGCACGGTCACGGTCGCGCCGTCCAGCCCCGGCGCTTCGCCGGTGCTGAACAGCACCTCACCGGCCGCCGCGTCCAGCTCGATCCGCCGCTGCTCACCCGACAGGTTGGCCACCACGCGCAGCGACCCGCGCTCGACGACTACCCAGCGCTCGTCGTCGTCCCAGGTGACGCCCGTCGTGGACAGATCGGGGTCGAGCAGTTCGGGGTGCTGCTTGCGCAGCGCCAGCAGCGTCTTGTGGGTGGCCAGCAGGGCGGCGTGCGGCTCCTGCGCCAGCTCGGACCAGTCGAGCTTGGAGCGGGTGAAGGTCTCCGGGTCCTGCGGGTCGGGGACGACGGCGGCGTCCCACCCGTGCGCGGCGAACTCGCCGATCCGGCCCTCGGCGGTGGCCTTGCCCAGCTCCGGCTCCGGGTGGCTGGTGAAGAACTGCCACGGCGTCGAGGCGCCCCACTCCTCGCCCATGAACAGCATCGGCGTGAACGGGCTGGTCAGCACCAGGGTGGCGCCGACGGCGAGCAGGCCGGGGGAGAGGGAGGCCGAGATCCGGTCGCCGACGGCGCGGTTGCCGATCTGGTCGTGGTCCTGCAGGTACCCGAGGAACTTCCAGCCCGGCAGCTGGGTGGTGTCGACCGGCCGGCCGTGGTGGCGGCGGCGGAAGCTGGACCAGTCGCCGGCGTGGAAGTAGGCGCCGGTGAGCACCCGGGCCAGGCCCTCGAGGCCGGCGTCGGCGAAGTCCGCGTAGTAGCCCTGCGCCTCACCGGTCAGCTGGGTGTGCAGCGAGTGGTGGAAGTCGTCGCTCCACTGCGCGTCGATGCCGGTGCCGCCGGCCACCCGGGGGGTGACCAGCCGGGGGTCGTTGAGGTCGCTCTCGGCGATCAGCGTCAGCGGGCGGCCGAGCGCGACCGACAGCTTCTCGGTCTCGATCGCCATCTCCTCCAGCACGTGCGTCGCGCGCTCGTCGACCAGCGCGTGCACGGCGTCCAGCCGTAGCCCGTCGACGTGCATGTCGCGCAGCCACATCTGCACGTTGTCGAGGATGTAACGGCGCACCTCGTCCGAGTCGGGGCCGGACAGGTTGACCGAGTTGCCCCAGGTGTTCGCCCCGCCCTCGCTGAAGATCGGCATGAACTCGGGCAGGTAGTTCCCCGACGGGCCGAGGTGGTTGTAGACGACGTCCTGGATCACGCCCAGGCCGCGCTGGTGGCAGGCGTCGACGAACCGCTGGTAGGCGGCCGGGCCGCCGTAGGTCTCCTGCACGGCGTACCAGGCGACGCCGTCGTACCCCCAGTTGTGGGTGCCGTTGAAGGCGTTGACCGGCAGCAGCTCGACGAAGTCGACGCCGAGGTCGACCAGGTGGCCGAGCCGGTCGATCGCGGCGTCCAGCGTCCCCTCGGGGGTGAACGTGCCGACGTGCATCTCGTAGACGACGCCCCCGGCGAGCGGCCGGCCGGTCCAGGCGGCGTCGCCCCACGAGTACGTCGCGGGGTCGAAGCGGCGGGACAGCCCGTGCACGCCGTCGGGCTGGCGGCGGGAGCGCGGGTCGGGGCGGGGCGTCTCGTTGTCGTCCAGCAGGAAGCCGTAGTCGCTCTCGGGCTCCGCGGGCACGGTGGCCCGCCACCAGCCCTCGTCGTCGCGCTGCATGTCGTGCACCTGGCCGTCGACCTGCAGGCGCACCCGCTCGGGCAGCGGGGCCCAGACGGAGAACTCGACGGGCTCGGGCATGCGGGGGCCTCCTGGCGGGCGGGACGGGGTGGCTGCCCGATCATGCCCGCCCGGCGGCCGGTCAACCGTGCCGCGCGACACCCGCCGGAGGGGGGGGGGGGGGGGGGGGGGGGGGGGGGGGGGGGGGGGGGGGGGGGGGGGGGGGGGGGGGGGGGGGGGGGGGGGGTGGGGGGGGGTGCAGGCCGTTTTGTTGTT
>NZ_JBJGZY010000038.1:0-34284 GCF_054050755.1 Modestobacter sp. SYSU DS0511 | reverse complement strand
CAGCAGGGCATTAGCGTGGGACACGAAGGCCTCCGGGTTGAGGAGCGGTTCCTAGACAGCTCCACACCTCACTCGGAGGTCTTCCTCTTGTCACCAGACGCCGTCACCAACGTCCGTGGTCAGAACACCTAGCGGGAGACCTCCCGGACGAGGTCGGCCAGCACCGCGGCGACCTCGTCCGGGTGGGTGTGCGGCGTCATGTGCGCCGCCCCCGGCAGTTCCACCAGCCGGCCGTGCGGTGCGGCCCCGGCCAGCAACTCCGCCCAGTCGTGCGGGCACAGCGCGTCGGCGTCCCCCCGCAGGACGACGACGGGCACCGGCACCCGGCGCAGCCGATCGTCGAGCCGCTCCCCCGACGTCGCCCGCCACACCGCGGTCATCCGGACCGGCCCGGTGGTCAGCCACTGGAGGAGCAGCAGCGGCACCTGCCACCAGGGCTCGTGGACGGCGGTGCGCACCCACCGGGCGGCGAGCACCCGCAGCCGCCGCGTCCGCGGGTCGGGCGTCGGGCCCAGCAGCAGCGCCCCGGCCACCCGCGGGTCCTGCTCGGCGAGCGCGATGACGACGGCGCAGCTCTGCGAGTGGCCGACGAGGACGACGCGCCCCGCCGGCAGCTGCTCGGCGAGCTGCGCGGTGAGCACGGGTGCTGGCGGTACCGTTTCCCGCCGGCCCAGGCCGGGCAGGTGCACGACGGCCCCGCCGATGCGGCCGCGCACCCGCGCCGAGGACCGACGGTCCAGTCCCAGCCCCGGGACCCACACCACACCGGCTCGCGGAACACCCGGGACACCTCCGCTGCTCATCCTGGTGAGCCCTCGGATGCCCCGGCAGGGGCACCCCGGCGTGGGGTGCCGACCGGCAGCAGCAGCGCAGTGGGAGGATGAGTCATCATGACGACATCAGGAGGCAGTGTGACCACCGCAACCCCGTCCACCGGACAACGACCCCGCGTCGTCATCGTCGGGTCCGGGTTCGGCGGTCTCTTCGCCGCCCAGCGCCTGAAGAAGGCGCCCGTCGACGTCACGCTCATCGGGAAGACCACGCACCACCTCTTCCAGCCGCTGCTCTACCAGGTCGCCACCGGCATCCTCTCCGAGGGCGAGATCGCCCCGCCCACCCGGGAGATCCTGAAGAAGCAGGACAACGCCCGCGTGGTGCTCGGCGAGGTCACCGACATCGACCTGACGGCGAAGACGGTCACCTCGACGGTGCTCGGCCGCACCACGGTGCACCCGTACGACGAGCTCATCGTCGCCGCCGGCGCCGGCCAGTCCTACTTCGGCAACGACCAGTTCGCCGAGTTCGCCCCCGGCATGAAGAGCATCGACGACGCCCTGGAGCTGCGCGGCCGGATCTTCGGCGCCTTCGAGCTGGCCGAGCTGGCCACCGACCCGGCCGAGATCGACCGGCTGCTGACCTTCGTCGTCGTCGGCGCCGGCCCGACCGGCGTGGAGATGGCCGGCCAGATCGCCGAGCTCGCCCGCCGCACCCTGCGGCACGACTTCCGCCGGATCGACCCGACCAGCGCGCGGGTCATCCTGCTCGACGCCGCGCCCAAGGTGCTGCCCCCCTTCGTCGACAAGCTCAGCCAGAAGGCGCACAAGCAGCTCAACGAGATCGGCGTCGAGGTCCAGCTGGGCGCGATGGTCACCAACGTCGACGCCGACGGCATCGTGGTCAAGGACGGCGACGGGCACGAGCGCCGGATCAACGCGGCCACCAAGATCTGGGCCGCCGGCGTGCAGGCCAGCCCGCTGGGCAAGCTGCTCGGCGAGCAGTCCGGCGCCGAGGTCGACCGGGCCGGCCGGATCTCGGTGCAGCCGGACCTGACCCTGCCCGGGCACCCCGAGGTGCACGTGGTCGGCGACATGATCTCGCTCAACCGCCTGCCCGGCGTGGCGCAGGTCGCCATCCAGGGTGGCCGGTTCGCGGCCGACGCCGTCGCCGCCCGGGTCGCCGGCCGGCCGACGAAGCCGGAGTTCCACTACTTCGACAAGGGCAGCATGGCGACCATCTCGCGGTTCCACGCGGTCGCCGACACCTGGAAGTTCAAGTTCGGTGGCTTCCCCGCCTGGGTGCTGTGGCTGGTCGTGCACCTGATGTACCAGGTGGGCTTCAAGAACCGGTTCAGCACGGTCGTGCACTGGCTGGTCAGCTTCCTCGGCCGCGGCCGCTCCCAGCGGGTGGGCACCCAGCAGCAGGTCTACGGCCGGCTGGCGCTGGAGCACCTCGGTCCGGACTTCGAGGTCTCCAAGACCGGCGGCAAGCGCCACCTGGGCGAGCCGGTCGACATCGCCGGGCGCGACTCCGCCTGACGGGCCGCACCTGAGCACCACCGCCCGACCGACGCCGGCCCGGTCCCCGCTGCTGCGGGGGCCGGGCCGGCGCGGTGTCCGGGCTCAGAAGGGGTAGGCCGGCAGGTCGCCGCGCAGGGTCACCCACTGGGTCTCGGTGAACGCCTCGATGTTGGCCTGCGGCCCCCCGTGCCGGGAACCCGTACCCGAGGCGCCCACCCCGCCGAAGGGGGCCACCGCCTCGTCGTTCACGGTCTGGTCGTTGATGTGCACCAGCCCGGAGGGGATCCGCTCGGCCAGCTGGAGGCCGGCGTAGACGTCGCGGGTCAGGATGCCCAGGCTCAGCCCGTACTCCGTGCCCGCCGCCAGCGCCGCCACCTCGTCCAGCGAGGAGAACGACGTCACGGGCGCCACCGGTCCGAAGATCTCCTCCTGGTACGCCGGGGAGTCGACCGGCACGCCGCCGAGCACGGTCGGGCGGTAGAACAGGCCCTCGTAGGTGCCGCCGGTGCGCACCGTGGCGCCGCTGTCGACGCTGGCGGTGACCAGCCCATGCACCCGATCGCGCTGGTTCGCGTCGATCAGCGGGCCCAGCGCGACCTGCTCGCGATAGGTGTCGCCCACCGGGAGGTCCTTCACCTTGTCGGCGAGCACCTGGGTGTACTCCTCGGCGATCGACTCGTGCACCAGGTGCCGGCTGGTCGCCATGCAGATCTGCCCGGAGTGGGAGAACGTGCCCCAGGCGCCGACCGAGGCGGCCGCGGTCACGTCGACGTCGGGCAGCACGATGAGCGCGGAGTTGCCACCGAGCTCCAGGTGCGCGCGCTTGAGGTGCTGACCGGCCAGCGCCCCCACTGCCCGCCCGGCCTTGGTCGAGCCGGTGAAGGCGATGACCCGCACGGTCGGGTCGGTGACCAGCGCCTGACCGACGTCGGCCCCGCCGGGCAGCACCTGGAACACCCCCGCGGGCAGGCCGGCCTCCTCGAACACCCGCGCGAAGACGGCGCCGCCGCAGATGGCGGTGCGCGGGTCGGGCTTGAGGAGCACCGCGTTGCCCAGGGCCAGCGCCGGCGCGATGGCGCGGATGGCGAGGATCGTCGGCACGTTGAACGGCGCGATCACACCGACCACACCGGCCGGCAGGCGACGGGCGAAGGACAACCGGGGCGACCCGGTGCGCAGCAGCTCACCGTAGGGGTGGCTGGGCAGGGCGGAGGCCTCGTAGCACTCCTGGGCGGTGGTGTGCACCTGGAAGTCACCGAAGGGCTGGATGGCGCCGGACTCCCGGGCCAGCCACTCCTTGATCTCCGCGGCGTGCTCGGTGAGCAGGTCACCGGCCCGGCGCAGCACGGCGGCCCGCTGCTCGAACGGCAGCGCCGCCCACTCCCGCTGGGCCTGCACCGCGCGGGCGCCGGCCTTCTCCACGTCGGCCGGCGTGGCCTGGCCCACCTCACCGAGCTCCGCGCCGGTGGCCGGCTCCACCGCGGTGTAGGTGCCCCCGCTGCCGTCGGTCCACGTCCCGGTCCAGATCTTGCCGCGCCACGCGCCGTCCTCGAGCAGTGCCATGGGAGTCCTCGTCTCGTCGATGAGCAGTCGGAACGGTTCTGCCACCCGGCTCCACCGCCGTCCACCGGGACCTTCCGTCCTGCGGAAGATCGGGTGGGTGGCGGGCCGGTGACCGTCCACACCGTAGATCGACTCCCGTCTCCGGGTGACGCGGCGAGCGTGCCCCCTTGCCGTGGCCGCCCCCGTGGTCGACAGTCCCCCGTCATGGACGGCGGAACGGTGCTGCGCGGGCGACCCGTCCGGGTGGTCCTGCTGGCCGCGCTGTTCCTGGTGGGCGGGGCGTTCTGCCTGGCCGCGGCGGCCCGGCCGCTGTCCCCCGGGGCGCCGACGACGCTGAACGCGGTGCTGGGCGTCACCGGTGTCCTGCTCGGGTCGGTGCTGTGGATCGCCGCCGCCCGGGTCGGCGTCGTGGTGGTGCACGCCGCCCTCGTCGTCCTGGCCGCGGCCACCGGGCTGCTGGCCTGGCGGTCGGCGACCGCCGTCGGGATCGTCGGCCTGGGGCCGATGGTCATCGCGCTGGGGTCCTACGCGGCGCACTTCACCTCGCTGCGCGCGGCCCGCGCCCACGTGCTCACCGCGCTGACGCTGGTGACCGCGGGTGCGGTGGCGGCGGCTCCGGTCGGGTTCGCCGTGCCGTGGCTGATCGCGGTGGTCACCGCCCTGGCGCTCACCGAGTCGCAGGCCCAGCTGAGCGGCCGGCTGCGGGCGATCGCCTCCACCGACCCGCTCACCGGCCTGGCCAACCGCCGCGCCTGGCAGGCCGAGGCCGCCCGCACGCTGGCGCGGGCGCACCGCACCGGGTCGCCGCTGACGCTCGCGGTGCTCGACCTGGACGGCTTCAAGGAGATCAACGACCGGGACGGTCACGACGCCGGGGATGCGTTGCTCCGCCGGCTCGCGCACGCCTGGTCCGGCCGGCTGCGGACGTCGGACCTGCTCGGCCGGTACGGCGGCGACGAGTTCGTGCTGTGCCTGCCCGACACCGACCCGGCCGGCGCGGCGGAGATCCTCCAGCGCCTGCGGGCCTGCGCGGTGGCGGAGTGGTCGGCGGGGACGGCGACCCGGGAGGACGGCGACTCGCTTCCCGCGCTGCTGAACCGGGCCGATGCCGCCCTGTACCTGGAGAAGCGCGCCCGCCGCGCACCCGAGCCCGACGTCCGCTGAACCCGCCCGGCGTCAGCCCCCGCCGTCGTCCCCGCCGTCCTCCCCGCGCAGCTGGGTCACCCGGTCGCGGGCCCGTTCCGCGATGGTCGCAGCGGTGGCCGCCCGGCGGGCCGCCGCGTCCCGGCGGCGCACCCGGTCGGGCACGCTGCGGCCCGCGGCGGCGGCCTCCTGCTCGGCGCGGTGCAGAGCGGCGGTGAGCTCCTCGACCCGCGCCTGCAGCTGCTCGTGGCGCTCGGTGGCCTCGGTCAGCTCCCGCTCGGCGTCGTCCGCGGCCGTGGCGGTGTCCCGGGCGACCGCCGCAGCCTCCTCGGCGTCGCGCTCGGCCTGGACCAGCTCCCGGCGCCGGCGCTCGGCCGCCTCCCGGCGGGCTCGCTCCCGGGCGTCCCGGTCGTGGTCGGCGGGGGCCGGCGCCCGCGGGGCGCGCGGTGGCCGGGCGGGCGCCGGTCGCGCCGGTGCGGCGACCGCGGTGGAGAGGTCGACCGGGCCCAGGCCGGTGTAGGACAGCGCCGCGGTCAGCCGGCCGCCCCGCAGCGCGGCGCCGGCGTCCGGGTCGGCGATCGCCGCGCGCAGGGTCGCCTCGACCTGTTCGGCGACGGCGGTGCTGACGTCGTGGCCCTCCCGGTGCGCGAGAGCCCGCGCCTGCCGGGCCAGCGCGGCCACCACCTGGTTCCGCTGGCGGCCGAGCTCGCGCAGCTGGTCACCGGCCAGGCTCTCCTGCGCCGACCGCAGCAGCTCGCCCAGCTCGGCCAGCTGGCCGACCTCGTCGGGCGCGCGGCGGGCGAGCAGGTTGCAGACCCAGGCGGCGGTGGTCGGCTTGGGCAGCGCGGCGACGTCCTTGGCCAGCTGCCGGTCACCGGCGGCGCGGGCCCGGTCGCGGGCGGCGGTGCGGGCAGCCACGAACTCCTCCGGCGGCACGCCGTAGAGCTCGTCGGCGACATCGGCGAGCTCCACGGACGTGATCCTGCCGGGTCAGGGGCGGCGCCAGTCGTCGGAGGTCAGGTGCGAGCCGGCCATCGGGCCCATCTGCATCATCCCGCCGTCGACCGCCCAGGAGGCACCGGTGACGTAGGCCGCCGCCGGCGAGGCGAGGAAGGCGACGGTGGCCGCGACCTCCCGGGCGTCGCCGGGCCGCGGGACGGGGATGCCGCCGCGGTGCTTGCCCGGCGCGCTCGGGTCCTCGTCCTCCTGCCCGGTCATCGGGGTGGCGATCTCACCCGGGGCGACGGCGTTGACGGTGATCCCGTGCTCGCCGAGCTCGAGCGCCGCGACCTTGGTGAGCAGGCCCAGCCCGCCCTTGGCTGCGCAGTAGGCGGCGGCGCCGACCCTCGGGAGGTGCTCGTGCACGCTGGTGATGTTGATGATCCGGCCGCCGCGGCCGGCGTCGACCATCCGGCGGGCCGCCCGCTGCAGGCAGAGGAACGCGCCGTCCAGGTCGGTGGCGAGCACGGTGCGCCAGGTGTCGAAGTCGGTGTCCAGGATCGTCGACATGTGGCCGGTGCCGGCGTCGTTGACCAGCACGTCGAGCCCGCCGAGGGCGTCGGCCAGCTCGTCGACGACGCCCGCTGCGCCGGGCAGCCGGGTCAGGTCCAGGTGCCGCACCTCGGCCCGCCGGCCAGTGCGGCGCACCTGCTCGGCGGTCTCCTCCCCCGCCGCCTCGTCCCGGTACCAGGTGATCCCGACGTCGTGGCCGGACTCGGCGAGGGCGACGGCGATCGCCCGGCCGATGCCCGACTCCGCCCCGGTGACGACGGCGATGCGCTGCTGACTGGTCGACTGCTGGCTCTCGGTCATGCCCGCCCGCTACCCGCCAGCCACCCGCAGGAAGCAGACCGGCGCGACGAGTTCGTGCTGCTCGCCGGTGAGGCACTGGAGGTGCTCCGCGGGAACGGGCGGCGCTTCGTGGTGACCGTGCCCGGCGCCGCCAGGCCGCCGCCCTGCTGAACACGCTGTCCACCGCAACGCAGCTGACCGGGTCGTGCCGACCATGTCGGTCTCGTGACCTCTCCGGCCGGCGGCGGGTGCCCCGGCTCGCCGTGGGGTAGGCGGCGCGCATGACCGTCGTCCGCTCCCTGCTCATCGCCCTGGCGGTGCTGGTCGGCGCCAGTGGCTGCGTCGCCGTCGACACCCGCCCGGGCGCCACCGGCTCCGCCCCGTCGCCGGAGTCCGCCCCGGCCGGCGACACCTCGGCTCCCGCGGAGCAGCAGATGGCCCGCGAGATCTTCGACCGGGTGAACGCCGAGCGCGCGGAGCGCGGGCTGGATCCGGTGACGTGGAACGACGCCCTGGCCGACGTCGCCCGCGACTGGAGCGAGGAGATGGCCGACAACGACACCTTCGAGCACCAGGACGTCAGCGAGGTGCTCCAGCGTGAGGAGCTGTCCGGGTTCGTCTCGATCGGCGAGAACATCTTCCGTTCCACCGGCCCGGTGCCGGCCGGCTCGATCCACGCCGGGTGGATGCGCTCGGACGACCACCGGGTCAACGTGCTCAACCCGGGGTGGGACCGGCTGGGTGTGGGCGTCTTCTGCGCTCCCGACGGCGGCGTCTGGGCCACCCAGGAGTTCGGCCGGACGACGGGCGCCGACCGCCCCGCCGTCGCCTCGACCACCCCACCGGCCGAGCCGATCGCCCGGGCGGAGGACGACGGACCCAGCTGCGGATGAGCAGTTCCACCGCCTCGGCCCACGACCGACTGCACCGGGTGCATCGGCTGCATCGGCTGCATCGACTGCTGGACAGCGGACGTCGGCGCACCGCCCGGGCCCGCGAGCGGCTCCCCCGGCCGGTCGTCCGCTTCGGCCGCTGGCTGCGCAGCCCGGAGCTGTCCACGGTCAGTGCGAGCCTGGCCTTCTACGCGATGATCTCCCTGCCGCCGATGGTGCTCATCGCGTTCTGGGTCGCGGGGGTGTTCGTCTCCGATGAGACGTTGCAGGGACTGGGCAGCGAGGTCGACGGGCAGACGCCCCAGCAGCTGCCGGTCGGGGACGTGCTCCGCGAGCTGATCGACATCGCCAGCCAGGTCGGGCTGTTCGCCGTCGTCGGCGCCGTCTGGCCGGCCACCGCGTACGGAGCGGCGCTGGCGCGGGCGTTCAGCCGGGTGGCCCCGGAGTCGCAGCGGCGGATCCAGGGCTGGCGCGGCCGGCTGCTGGCGCTGGCGCTCATCGCGGCGCTCCCCGTCGTGGTGTTCGGCACGCTCGCTGCCCTGTACCTGGCGCCCCGGCTGGTGGGCTCGGGCTGGTGGCTGACGGCGCTGCTCGGCGCCGGCGCCTTCGCCGTGCTGACCGCGGTCATCGGGTTCATCTTCGCGCTCTACCGACTCCGCGACACCCACTGGTCCGACCTGGCGATCGGGGCGCTGACCGCCTCCGGGCTGGTGGCGGTCAGCACCGCCGGTTACCTCGTCTACCTGGAGTTCTTCGCCGACTTCTCGCAGCGGTACGGCAGCAGCTGGCTCGCCACGGCCGTGCTGCTCGGGCTCTGGCTGCTGCTGGGCAACGCGGTGCTGCTGGTCGGCTACCGGGTGATGCTGCGCCGGGCACTGCGCCGCCAGGACAGCCACGACTGACCGCGCCGCCGTCTTCCGCTCAGGGCGTGGCCCACTGGTGCCCGATCAGGCGTTCACTGGTGCACGTAACCGTGTAATCGGTGGAGGTGCGGATGGACGGGGTCGACGAGGCGGCGCTGGACGCCTACTCGCGGGTGGTCACCACGGTGGCCGCCGAGCTCACACCGCACGTCGCTGCGCTCGCGGTCGGCGGGCCGGGTGAGCGGGGCGGGGCCGGGTCGGCCGTCGTCGTCGGTGACGACGGCCTGCTGCTGACCAACGCCCACGTCGTCGGCAGGGCGACCGACGGCCGGGCGGTGTTCAGCGACGGCTCGGAGGTGCCGGTCGAGGTGGTCGGCGCGGATCCGCTGTCCGACCTGGCCGTGGTGCGCGCCCGGGGCGCCACTCCCCCGCCGGCCGAGCTCGGCGACGCCGCGGGGCTGCAGGTCGGCCAGCTGGTGGTGGCCGTCGGCAACCCCTTCGGCCTGGCGGGGTCGGTGACCGCGGGGGTGGTGAGCGGGCTGGGCCGCTCCCTGCCGACCCGGCACGGCCGGTCGGCGCGGGTGGTGGAGGACGTCATCCAGACCGACGCCGCGCTCAACCCGGGCAACTCCGGCGGCGCATTGGCCGACGCGCACGGCCGGGTGGTCGGGATCAACACCGCCGTCGCCGGCTGGGGCCTGGGGCTGGCCGTGCCGGTCAACGACACCAGCCGGCGGATCGTGACCACCCTGGTGCGCGACGGCCGGGTGCGCCGCGCGTACCTCGGCGTGGTCAGCAGCCCGGTGCCACTGCCGGCCGACCTCGCCGCGCGCACCGGGCAGCGCCGCGGGCTGCAGGTGCTGGATGTCATCGCCGGCTCCCCCGCCGACAGGGCCGGGCTGAAGGCCGGCGACCTGGTGCTGGAGGCCGGCCGGGCGCCCGTGGCGTCGGCGCAGAGCCTCCAGCGGCTGTTGTTCGACGAGGCGATCGGCCGGCCGCTGCCGGTGACCGTGGTCCGCCGCGGGGCGATGGTCGACGTCGTCGCGGTGCCGACCGAGCTGACCGGCTGACCGTTCAGTCGTCGACCGGGCTGCCCGCCAGGGCGTCGATGGCGACGACCTCCTGCTCGACGATCCGGGCGGTGGCACCGGCGCGCGTGACGTCGCTGAGCACCCCGCTGGGCACGCTCAGCGCGCCGATCATCTCCTCGGCCGGGCCAATGGCCAGCACCTCGTAGGGGCTGCGGATCCGCTCGCCATCGACCAGCACGCCGCCGACCGTGTCGACCAGCGCCGTGGAGACCACCACCCGCACGCCATTGAGCTGGATCGCCTCGGCGCCGGAGCCGCGGAGCTCCTGCACCGCCTCCAGCAGCAGGGACGCGTCGACCTCCTCGTCCGGGTCGACGATCGCCAGCCGGATGCCCGGGCCGCGGACCGGGACCGCGCCGGTCAGGACGTCGATCGCCTGGGCCCGCTCCCGGGCCTGTTCGAGGGCGCCGTCGGCCTCCGACCGGTCGTCGGTCAGCTCGTCCAGCGTGCGGCGGGTCTCCGCGAGCTGCCGGCGCAGCAGGTCCTCGTTGGCGTCGATGTCGTTGAGGATGGTGACCAGGTCCTCCTCGGTGGCCGTGCTGAGCGGGTCGTCGGTGTTGCTGACCCGGATCTGGATCGTCATGCCCAGTCCGAGCGCGAGCGCGAGGAGCCCGCTGACGACCGAGAGCACCAGCCGGCGGCGCCGCCGGACCGACGCCGGCCTCGCGCCGCCGCTGGACGCCGCCTGGTCGGACACCGGCTGGTCGGGCGCCGCCTGGTCGGGGCCCGGCTGGTCGGGGCCCGGCTGGTCGGGCGCCCGTCCGCTGGAGGTGGGCCGGTCGTGGGTGGGGTCGACGCGGACCGCGCCGGCCTCCTCGGCGGGCGCGGTGTGCTCGGGACCGGTGTCGTGGGACGGTCCGCTCCGCTCGCCGGCGCTCATCGACAGCCAGCGTAGGCGGCAGGCCGCTCGTGTCGACGGTGGCGCGAGGGAGGACGTGTCCAGGCCCGGAGGTGGATGACCTCGTCCGCGTGGCTGGGCAGGTGATTCCGTCCGGCTCGCCGGCAAGTGGCCCAGGACGAGTCGACTACCCGGCCGGCAAGGACGACCTCGTGGCCGCCGCCCAGCAGAAGGGCGCCCCCGGGGAGGTACTGCGGGCGATCCGGGCGATCCCGCCGGTCGACTACCGCAACGAGGGGCGAGGTCGTGTCGTCGCTGCGGGTGGACGAGGGCCCCGGGCCGGTGCCCGGGCAGGCCGCCGAGCAGGCCCGCTACGACAGCACGCCGGGCATCGCGCACCCATCTCGCGACCCGCAGCACGACCGGGTGACCGGCGAAGCCCGCACGGCCGAGTAGGACAGGCCCGACCAACAGGGCCGCCCAGGTGCCTGTCGGCTACCCGCAGCGCTCGCTCAGGTGCCGTGCCGGCTCAGGTGCCGCGGGGCGCCAGCTCGTAGACCGGGCCGAGCTCGGTCCGGCTCGTGTCGGGGGTCTCGTGCACCAGGCTGGGCTCGCTGTTCATCAGCCGGTGCAGCGCCGCGCGGGTCTCCTCGGGATCCAGATCGGCCCGCCTGGCGATGTCCTGCAGATGTGGCGCAGAGTTGGTGTTCTCCAGCTCGGCCACCGCCTGGTACACCGTGGCGTCGTTCCCGGACAGGTCCTCCACACGCATGGACGTCCTCCTCGAGGTCGCTGCCTGAACGCTCCGGCCGTACCCGGTTGCCGCGCCGAGAACCGGGTGGGTTCGGCGCTTCCCGGGACCGGGCTGACGCTCGCAGCGAGCCGCGGCTGGGCCGCCGTCCGCGATCAGCGCATCGTCGCCCCGTTGGGTACGGGCACCGAGCTCCGGAGGCCCGCCGGCCCTGCGTGAGCCGGTGCCCTCGAGGCGGTGGGTGGTCCGACCGGATCGGTCTCCGGTACCGGGTCGGGTGGAGACCCCACCGAACCCGGTACCGGGCGGAGATGGCTCCCGCAATGGGAACCGCCCCGACCCTCTGACGAGGGCCGGGGCAGCTCGAGCTACTGGGCGAGGTGCCGCGGGTCGCTGGCCCTGACCCTGGCCCTGACCCTGACCCTGACCCTGGCCCTGGCCCTGGCCCTGGCCCTGGCAGGAGACGTCACCACAGGCCGCAGTGACGTTCCGGCCGGCTCGCCGGGACATCCCGCGGCACTTCGCAGGACATCCCGGCGAGCGTCGTCATCAGCTGCAGCCGCTGGTGGAGCCGCAGCCCTCGCAGACGTAGCAGCTGCCGGCGGGGCGCATCTTCGTGCCGCAGGTCATGCACAGCGGCGCGTCGGTCGCGGTGCCGGTGACCAGCTCCAGCAGCTCGGCCGAGGAGTGTGCCTCCTTGATCGCCTCCTTCGGCGACTCCTGGGTGACCTTCTCGGTCTCGGCCTTCACCGGGGCCTCGGTGGGCACCGAGCCACGCAGCGCCTCGACGTCGACCTCGTCCTCCTCGGTCACCTGCGGGGTGGCGGCGGAGGTGTCGTAGCCGGCGACCTGGGCGGCCCGCTCCTCGGCGCTGAAGATGCCGAGGTTCGCCCGCTTGTCCACCGGCAGGTGGTCCAGCGCCAGGCGACGGAAGATGTAGTCCATCACCGACTGGGCGATGCGGATGTCCGGGTCGTCGGTCATGCCGGCCGGCTCGAAGCGCATGTTGGTGAACTTCTGGATGTAGGTCTCCAGCGGCACACCGTGCTGCAACGCGATCGAGATGCCGATCGAGAAGGCGTCCATCACCCCGGCCAGGGTCGAGCCCTGCTTGCCGAGCTTCAGGAAGACCTCGCCGAGGCTGCCGTCCTCGTACATGCCGGCGGTCATGTAGCCCTCGGCGCCGGCGACGCTGAACGACGTCGTCATGCTGGTCCGCTTCTTGGGCAGCCGCTTGCGCACCGGGTGCGCCAGCGCAGCGGTGGCGGCGGGCGCCGTCTCCTCGACCGCGGCCTCGGCCTTGGTGCCGTCGTTCTTGCCCTTGCCACCGGACAGCGGCTGGCCGACCTTGCAGTTGTCGCGGTAGATGGCCAGCGCCTTGATGCCCATCTTCCAGCCCTGGAAGTAGATGTCCGCGACGTCCTCGACGGTCGCCGACTCCGGCATGTTGACCGTCTTGCTGATCGCGCCGGAGATGAACGGCTGGACCGCAGCCATCATCCGGACGTGGCCCATCGGGGAGATGGCGCGCTCGCCCATGGCGCAGTCGAAGACCTCGTAGTGCTCCGGGCGCAGGCTCGGGGCGTCGACGACGTGGCCGTGCTCGGCGATGTACTCGACGATCGCCTCGACCTGCTCCTCCTGGTAGCCCAGGCTCTTCAGCGCCCGCGGCACCGTCTGGTTGACGATCTGCATGGAGCCGCCGCCGACCAGCTTCTTGAACTTGACCAGCGAGAAGTCCGGCTCGATGCCGGTCGTGTCGCAGTCCATCATGAAGCCGATGGTGCCGGTGGGCGCCAGCACCGAGGCCTGCGCGTTGCGCCAGCCGTTCTCGGCACCGATGGCCAGGCAGTCCTGCCACTGCTGGGTGGCGGCCTTGAGCACGTCGGCGTCGTCGGCACCGACCGGGCGGATCGCGTCGTTCGCCGCGGCGTGCTTGCGCATGACCCGGGCGTGGGCGTCGGCGTTGCGGGCGAAGCCGTCGTAGGCGCCGACGACGCCGGCCAGCTCCGCCGAGCGGCGGTAGGCGGTGCCGGTCATCAGCGAGGTGATCGCCGCGGCCAGGGTCTGCCCGCCCCGCGAGTCGTAGGCGTGGCCGGTGGCCATCAGCATCGCGCCCAGGTTGGCGTAGCCGATGCCCAGCTGCCGGTAGGCCCGGGTGGTCTCCCCGATCGGGTCGGTCGGGAAGTCGGCGAAGCAGATCGAGATGTCCATCGCGGTGATGATCAGCTCGACGGCCTTGACGAAGTTCTTCGAGTCGAACGTGCCGTCGTCCTTGAGGAACTTCATGAGGTTCAGCGACGCCAGGTTGCACGAGCTGTTGTCCAGGCTCATGTACTCCGAGCAGGGGTTGGACGCGTTGATCCGCCCGGTCTCGGGGTTGGTGTGCCAGTCGTTGATCGTGTCGTCGTACTGGATGCCCGGGTCGGCGCACTCCCAGGCGGCCTGGGTGACCTTGCCGAACAGCTCGCGGGCGTCGACGGTCTCGATCACCGAGCCGTCGGAGCGGGCCCGCAGGCCGAACTCGGTGCCCTCCTCGACCGCGCGCATGAACTCGTCGTTGACCCGGACCGAGTTGTTGGCGTTCTGGTACTGGACGCTGGTGATGTCCTTGCCGCCGAGGTCCATGTCGTACCCGGCGTCGCGCAGCGCGCGGATCTTGTCCTCCTCGCGCGCCTTGGTCTCGATGAACTCCTCGATGTCGGGGTGGTCGATGTCGAGGACGACCATCTTCGCCGCGCGGCGGGTGGCGCCACCGGACTTGATGGTGCCCGCCGAGGCGTCGGCACCGCGCATGAAGGAGACCGGGCCGGAGGCGGTGCCACCGGAGGAGAGCAGCTCCTTGGAGGAGCGGATCCGGGAGAGGTTCAGGCCGGCACCGGAGCCGCCCTTGAAGATCAGCCCCTCCTCGCGGTACCAGTTCAGGATCGAGTCCATCGTGTCGTCGACCGCGAGGATGAAGCAGGCGCTGACCTGCTGCGGCGAGGCGGTGCCGACGTTGAACCAGACGGGCGAGTTGAAGCTGAAGACCTGGTGAAGCAGCATCCAGGTGAGCTCGTGCTCGAAGATCTCGGCGTCGCCCTCGGAGGCGAAGTAGTCGTGCTCGCGGCCGGCTGCACCGTAGGTGAGCACGACGCGGTCGATCAGCTGGCGGAGGCTCGTCTCGCGCTGGGGGCTGCCGACCGCGCCACGGAAGTACTTGGTGGTGACGATGTTGGTGGCGTTGATGCTCCACTCGGCCGGGAACTCGACGCCGCGCTGCTCGAAGTTGATCGAGCCGTCCCGCCAGTTGGTCATGACGACGTCGCGGCGCTCCCAGACCACCTCGTCGTAGGGGTGCACACCGGCAGTGGTGAAGACGCGCTTGACCTTCAGGCCCTTGCCCCGGGTGGGCGCCTTCGGGCTGCGGCGGGTCCGGGTGGTGGCGAGGCGGTCGGCTGTCTCGGTCATCGTGCGAGGGCTCCCTGGTGTTCGTGCTCTGGCGTCGAGCTGAGCGGCGGTGCGGGCGGAGCGGCTGGGGAAGCCGGCGGGTGCCGGAGCCGGGTGGTGCGGTGCGGTCTCCTCGTCGAGACCTGTGTAGTCAGGGGGTGTGACAGTTCGGGGCGGCGTCCTCAGGACCCGCCGGCCGCGCCTGGCGGCCCGTCCTCGGCGGCAGGTGCCCCACCGGCTCGGGCGCGCACAGCGGCCCGCAGCTCGGCGATCTCCTTCTCGAAGTCGGCAGCGGAGCTGAAGCTCCGGTAGACGCTGGCGAAGCGGAGGTAGGCGACCTCGTCCAGGTCGCGCAGCGGGCCCAGGATCGCCAAGCCGACCTCGTGGCTGGGGATCTCGGCACACCCGGTGGCGCGGACGGCGTCCTCGACCTGCTGGGCCAGCAACGCGAGCTGGTGCTCGTCGACCGGGCGGCCCTGGCAGGCGCGGCGGACACCGGCGACCACCTTCGCGCGGGTGAACGGCTCGCTCACGCCGCTGCGCTTCACGACGGCGAGGACCGCCTCCTCGACGGTGGTGAACCGCCGCCCGCAGCCGGGGCACGAACGCCGCCGCCGGGTGGTCGCGCCCTCGTCGGTCTCGCGCGAGTCGATGACGCGGCTGTCGGGGTTGTGGCAGAAGGGGCAACGCACTGCCGGTCCACCTCCTCCCGAGGTGTCGCGACCGGGATCACCGCGGTGCTGTGACACCGTGGGACACCGGCCCGTGGACCGCTCCTGTGGACTGCTCCGGGGACATCCGGTGGATGGCCCGGGGAGAACGTGTGGAGCGGCTGTGGACGACTTACATCCGTGTAAGCACTAGATGTTGTGGTGGAACCGTACGGCCACCCCTACAGGTGTGCAAGCCCTGTCGTGCGTGTCGTGTTCCGCAGCTGACCCGCCCGCCGCTCGCGCACCCATCCGTCACAGCCCGGGCCCGCGGCGACGGGCCCACTGCACCCCATCAGGGCAGCTCGAGCACCTGACCGGGCTGCAGCACGACGTCCTGGAGGTCGTTTCGATCGAGGATCGCGTCGACCACCGCCCGCCGGTCCTCGTCGGGCGCCAGGTCACCGGCGATCGACCAGAGCGTGTCGCCCGGCTGGACCACCACCGTGCCGGCGCCGGCCAGCCGCAGCGCGGGCTCCCCGTCGGCGACCACCGCGAGCGTGCCCACCGCCACCCCCAGGCCGATCGCCACCGACAGCGCCGCCACCGCGCGCCGGCCACGGCGGGTGAGTCGCAGCGGCAGCTCCGCCCACTCGCCGGCCGACGGACACGGAGCGGCGGCCCGGGGCGGGCCGCAGTCGCCACCGCGGACGGGCCGCGCGACCGCGACCCCCGGCGAGGACATCGGCCGCCCACCAGGACGCACCGGCGGGCGGCGGGCCGGGCGGGCCTCAACCCGCCCGGCGGACCCCGTCCGGGCGGTCGGCGCCGGCGAGACCAGCCGGAGCGGCGGGCGGAGCGGGGCGACGGTGGCGTCCGGGTACTCGGCGATGACCATCGGTGCACTCCTCACAGCAGGCACCCGGGGGTGCGATCTCGAACGCCTGTTCGATTCGAACGTCTGTGCGATGTCTACCGCACGGCACCGACAGGAGTGCGCCGACACGGCGGGTGTTCGAACACCTGTTTGAAGACCCGCCGCCGAACCGCTACCGTGCGCAGGGAGACCACGACGGCGTCCCACCCCGCCCCGGCAGGCGGGATGCCACCGGGCAGCTGCGCGCGCAGCCGGACGAGGAGGACACATGGCGGTCGACGGCCGGACGGCGGACGAGCGCAAGGGGTCGAGCCGCCGGAGGCGCCCGGCCGGGCAGGCGGCGGAGCCCACAGCGGACACCGGCGGCGCGGCCGTGCGCGAGTTCCCCGACCGCGGCGAGGCCGGCGACGGGCTCACCCAGCGCCAGCGCCGGGTGCTGGAGGTCATCCGCGACTCCATCGAACGCCGTGGCTACCCGCCCTCGGTCCGCGAGATCGGCGAGGCCGTCGGCCTCTCCTCCGCCTCCTCGGTCGCCCACCAGCTCTCGGTGCTCCAGCGCAAGGGCTGGCTGCGCCGCGACCCCAACCGGCCGCGCGCACTGGACGTCCGGTTGCCGGGCGAGCACGGCGTGACCGCCGGCGCCGACGCCTCGGCGGATGCGCTCGCCGCCGCCGGTGCGGCCAGTGGCGTCGACGAGGCGGGCGCCTCGGCACCCACCTACGTGCCCCTGGTGGGCCGCATCGCCGCCGGTGGCCCGGTCCTGGCGGAGCAGGCCGTCGAAGACGTCTTCCCGCTGCCGCGCGAACTGGTCGGTGAGGGCACGCTGTTCATGCTCAAGGTCACCGGTGACTCGATGGTCGAGGCCGCGATCTGCGACGGCGACTGGGTGGTGGTCCGCCAGCAGCCCACCGCCGAGAACGGCGAGATCGTCGCGGCGATGATCGACGGCGAGGCGACCGTGAAGACCTACAAGCGCCGCGACGGGCACGTGTGGCTGCTGCCGCACAACCCGGCCTACGCGCCGATCCCCGGCGACGACGCCACCGTCCTCGGCCGGGTCGTGACGGTGCTGCGCCGGGTCTGACGCCGGTGTCGGCCGCCGGCCGGGTCACTCCCGCCGGCGGCCGGTCACTCCCGCCGGCGGCCGGTCACTCCCGCCGGCGGCGGCGGAACTTCCCGCCGATCCAGACGGACACGGTGGCCACCCCGGCCGCGATGATGCCGGCCGTCACCGGGGCGACGCCGGGGGCCGCGGTCACCAGCTCCCCCGTCGGTCCGGCACCGGGAGCCGGATCGATCGAGGTGCTCGTAGCCTGCTCAGCCGACACCGGGACCAGGGTCACCGGCGCCGGCAGCCCCTCGCTGGTGACCAGCAGGTCGCGGTTGTTCGCCGCGAAGGTGATCGCCTCACCCTGCGGTGAGTCGGGGAGCGCGATCCGGACCGGCGCGCCGGACAGCGCGCCGGGCACGTCGGAACCGGTCAGCGTCCAGACGTAGGCGTCGGTGTAGGTGCGCAGGGCGATGCGCTGCCCGTCCGCCGACACCGCGCCCCCGGTCACCAGCAGCTGCCCCGCGCGGCCGACCGGCCCGCCCGGCGTACCGGTCAGGGTGAAGCCCAGCCCGACCACCCGGGTCATCGGCACCGTGGCCCCGTCGGCCAGCGGCGCATCCGGGCGGTACACGCCGGAGGCGCCGAGCACCTCCTTGGTCACCAGGTACGGCGTGCCGTCAGGCGCCAGCAGCAGCGCCTCGGCGTCGTGCGCCCCGTCCGGGTAGGTGAGCCGGGTGAGCGTGGTGCCGCCGTCAGGGCGCAGCCCGATCAGCGCGACGGTCTCCCGGGCGGCGTTGTTGTCCCCGATGTCGGCCAGCCAGACCGTGCCGTCCGCGGCCAGGGCGAGGTCCTCGGGGTCGTACGGGTCGACGCTCCCCGACCGCACCTCCGCGACGGCGCAGGAGGTGTCGAGGACGTAGACCTCCGCCCGGTCACCACCATCGTTCATCGCCAGGAGCGTCTCCCCGGCGCTGGCCAGGCCGGAGATCTCCGGCAGCCGCGGGTCGGTGATGGTGCAGCGCGTGCTCGGCGCGGCTTCCTCGGCGAGCGCCGCCGATGGCGGCAGAACCGCGAGCCAGACCGCTGCGGGCAGGGCGAGGAGCGCCCCGTCCGCCAGGCAACGGCGGCCGGCGCGGCTACGCGTGCGGCCGGCCCACTCTGGCACGGACCCAGCGTGACACCACGACTGCGTCGAGTGCATGAACCACGCCCAAGAGCACGATGCCGACGGCCGCTCCCACCACCGCATCGGTGACCCAGTGGAAGTTCAGCGCCACCATGGCCACTCCGGTGGCCACCGGCCCCAGCACGCTGAGCAGCCAGGCCGCCCGCTGCAGCCGGGGGTTCAGGCCGTACTGGACCACCTGCCAGCGGGCCACGCCCCACATCAGCACGGCGTTCGCCACGTGCCCGGACGGGAAGCTCTCCCCGCCCCGGTGGAAGTACGAGCCCGGGTAGGCCGGGGCGGTGCGGCCGGTGCCCCACTTGAAGGCGTAGACCGCTGCCGTCAGCAGCGCGAGGGCCAGCAGCACGCGCACCAGCGGGGCCACCGTGCGCTGCCGCCAGAAGAGCCAGCCGACCAGACCGAACAGGACCAGCAGGATGGTGACCCGTCCGCCGGCCTGGGTGAACGCCCACACCGGCCAGTAGGCGGCGGAGTCGCGCAGCCCCCAGGAGCCGACCTGCTCGGAGACCGCCACGTCGAGCCGTTCCAGCCGGCCACCGGCGAGGAGGTCCACGGTGATGGCGGCCGCGACGAGTGCGGAGACCAGCGCCAGCCACCACGGGGGCCGGCCGATGCCGACCACCCGCGGGGCTCGGGACGCGGGGTCACCGGCGGCGCTGCCGCTCACGCGCACCGCTCCGCTCGCCACGACGTCACGGTACCGGCACCGTGACCTCTCCGTGACCCGCTCGGGACAGCACTGCGCGGCGCGACCGGACGAGGTCGCGCCGCGCAGTGGTCGGGCCGGCCACCGGCCCCGGCCGGCGAGTCCGCCGCCCGGGCACCCGGGCGGACGGCGCCACCGGCCCGGGCGGTCAGCCGCCGGCGACGGGGGTGGTGAACTCGTCGAGCGCCGCGGCCAGCCCGTCGTCGACCCGTGCGGTGAGCCGCGTGCCGTCGGCCTCGTGCCGCTCCGCGAGCACCTCGCCGTCCCGGTGCACCCGGGCGACCAGGTCACCCCGGTCGTAGGGCACGAGGACGTCGACGTCGACGTGCGGGTGCGGCAGCCGGGCGGCGACGACGTCGCGCAGCGCCTCGATCCCCTCACCGGTCCGCGCGGAGACCCACGCGGCCCCGGGCAGGGCCTGGCGCAGCGTGAGGACGTCCTCCTCGCTCATCGCGTCCACCTTGTTCACGACGATGAGCTCGGGCACCGCCGAGGCGTCGATCTCGGAGAGCACGGTGTGCACCGCGTTGATCTGCCCGATCGGGTCGGGGTCGGAG
This sequence comes from Modestobacter sp. SYSU DS0511, assembly GCF_054050755.1. Classification (NCBI taxonomy): domain Bacteria; kingdom Bacillati; phylum Actinomycetota; class Actinomycetes; order Geodermatophilales; family Geodermatophilaceae; genus Modestobacter; species Modestobacter sp. SYSU DS0511. The sequence goes on along the minus strand of NZ_JBJGZY010000038.1, from coordinate 14,598 downwards.
CCGTCGACGACGTGCAGCAGCAGGTCGGCGCCGGCAACCTCCTCCAGCGTCGAACGGAACGCGTCGACGAGCTGGTGCGGCAGGTGCCGCACGAACCCCACTGTGTCGGTGAGGGTGTACTCGCGCCCCTCCGGCGTCTGCGCGCGGCGGACCGTCGGGTCCAGGGTCGCGAACAGCGCGTCCTGCACCAGCACCCCGGCGTCGGTGAGCCGGTTGAGCAGGCTGGACTTGCCGGCGTTGGTGTACCCGGCGATCGCCACGCTCGGGACGGCGTTGCGCGATCGGCTCGAGCGCTGGGTCGCGCGCGCCGTCGCCATGCCGGCGATCTCCTTGCGCAGCTTGCTCACCCGCGCGCGGATCCGGCGGCGGTCGGTCTCGATCTTCGTCTCACCGGGACCACGGGTACCGATGCCGCCACCGCCGGCGACACGGCCACCGGCCTGCCGGCTCATCGACTCACCCCAGCCGCGCAGCCGCGGGATCATGTACTGCATCTGGGCGAGCTCGACCTGCGCCTTGCCCTCCCGGCTGGTGGCGTGCTGGGCGAAGATGTCCAGGATCAGCGCGGTCCGGTCGACCACCTTGACCTTGAGCACCTTCTCCAGCTGGTTGAGCTGGCCGGGGGTGAGCTCGCCGTCGAACACCACGGTGTCGGCGCCGGTGGCGGCGACGATGTCGCGGATCTCGGTCGCCTTGCCCGAGCCGACGTAGGTGGCCGGGTCGGGCTTGTCGCGGCGCTGGACCAGGGCCTCCAGGACCTCAGAGCCGGCCGTCTCGGCCAACGCGGCGAGCTCGGCCAGCGAGCGCTGCGCGTCGACCGCGGTGCCCTCGGTCCAGACGCCCACCAGCACGACGCGCTCCAGGCGCAGCTGGCGGTACTCGACCTCGGTGATGTCGGTGAGCTCGGTGGAGAGACCGACCACCCGCCGCAGGGCGCCGCGCTCCTCGAGCGCGTAGGAGCCGGTGGTGTCGTCCGGCTCCTCCCAGGCCCCGGCCGGCGCCGGGCGGGTGGGAGCGGGAGCGGTCGGAGCGCGGTCCTCGGCGGCGAGGGCGTCGCGGTCAGCAGCGGTGGTCATCGGGTCCAGCGTGGCACGCCCCTCGGTGCGGGGCGAGTGAGTTGTCGTCATCGACTGTGTCGTCATCGCCCGGTACAACACCTCAGGGCTCCGGATGCATCCCGAGGTAGACCGACCACCGCTCCCCCGCCGGGTCCGCCGGCCGGCGGGCGTACTCGTCCAGCAGCCCGTACAGCCGGCTGCGGAACTCCGCCGCCGAACCCGGGTCCAGCTGCAGCCCGAGCCGGGTGCTCTCCAGGTGTTCCTCGCCCACGGCGGCGACCTCCTGCAGGAAGGCCGCCAGCACCACGTCGGACCCCGGCGGCGCCGCGCCCGCGCCGTCCATCAACCAGCTCTTCCCGGTGGCCCGGTAGGGCACCTCCCGGGCGCCCCGGTTGCCGCGCCGGACCGGCTCGGCGCCGAGGAAGCCGGTGTCGACCAGGGTGCGCACGTGGTGCAGCACCGTGGCCGGGTTGCGGCCCAGCCGGGCCGCGATCTCCTTGTTCGTGAGCGGCTCGTGCAGGCACAGCCGCAGGATCCGCAACCGGACGGCGGAAGCGAGGGCGCGGGCCTCCGCGTCGGTGGCCGGACGGCGCTCACCGGAGATCCGCGCCGACTGCTCCCGCTCGCTCATCCGGCCAGCGTAGGACGCCGACCGCAGTGATTGACATCTCCCGATCACTGCCCCAGCCTCGCCCGGTGACCAGTGACCGCAGCCTGCTGAGGCACGCCGACTTCCGCAGGTTGTGGGCCGCGGAGACCGTCAGCCAGGTCGGCACCCAGGTCACCCTCCTCGCCCTGCCGGTGCTGGCGGTCTCGCTGCTGGACGCGACGCCGCTGCAGATGGGGTTTCTCACCGCCCTGGAGACCGCGGCCTTCCTGCTCATCGGCCTCCCCGCCGGCGCCTGGGTGGACCGGTGGCGGCGCAGGCGGGTGCTGGTGACCGCCGACCTGGTGCGGGCGGGGGTGCTGGGCACGCTGCCGCTGGCGTACCTGCTCGACGTGCTCTCCCTGGGCCAGCTGTTCGTCGTCGCCGCCCTCACCGGCACGGCCACGGTCTTCTTCGACGTCGCCTACCAGAGCTACCTGCCCGCGCTCGTCGACCGCGACCAGCTCGTCGACGGCAACGGCAAGCTGGAGGCCAGCCGCGCGGTGGCCCAGGTCGCCGGGCCGGGTGTCACCGGAGTGCTGCTGCGGGTGATGGGTGCCCCGCTGCTGATCGCGCTGGACGCGGCGTCGTTCCTGGTCTCGGCGCTCTTCCTGAGCCGCATCCGCCGGCCCGACGTGGTGCCCGACCGGGCCGGCCGCCGGTCGCTGCGCGCCGAGATCGGCGAGGGGCTGCGCTTCGTCGTCCGGCAGCCACTGCTGCGCCGGATCGTGGCCTGCACGGCGACGTCGAACCTCTTCTCCTCGATCACGACGACCCTGCTGGTGCTCTACGCGCTGCGCGAGCTCGACCTGTCGGAGAGCACCTTGGGCCTGGTCTTCTCCGCCGGCGCGGTGGGCGGCCTGGTCGGCGCGGCGACCGCGGCGCGCTTCGCCCGGTGGCTGGGCGAAGGGCGGGCCATCCCGTTGTCCGTGCTGGCGATGCTGCCGTTCACCGCGCTCACCCCGCTGGCCGCCCTCGGCGCGCCGCTGGTGCTGCTGACGCTCGGCCAGCTGGGCTTCAGCTGGGCGGTCGTCGTCTACAACGTGACCCAGGTGAGCTTCCGGCAGCGGCTCTGCCCACCGGCGCTGCTCGGCCGGATGAACGCCTCCGTGCGGTTCATCGTGTTCGGCACCATGCCGCTGGGCGGCCTGCTCGGTGGCGTTCTCGGGACCTGGCTGGGGGTGCTGCCGACGCTGTGGATCGCGGCGGCCGGGCAGGTGCTCGCCGCCGGCTGGGTGGTGGCCAGCCCGCTGCTGCACCTGCGGGAACTGCCCGACGGGACCGACCTCAGCGCAGCCGCCACCCGTCTGCCCGAGGCCCGGACTCCGACCGCGGGCGCCGACCCCGGACGAGCTGGCTGAGCACTCGGCTGGGCAGCCGGCTGGTTGGCCGGGCGGTCACCGGGTAGCCCGCCGGGGACCGCATCCGCACCGACCACCTGCACCAGGGAGGACGACGATGACCAGCCCGGACCAGGAACTCGACGACCCCGGCCGCGACCCCGTGGGCCTCGACCCGCCGCGCAACCCGTTGGGCGGCGCGGACCAGGACACCGGTCGCGGCGCGCCACGCGGCGTCGGCAACGTCGGGCCGGGCGACAAGCCCGAGGCGCCGACCGACGACCCGGAGACCCGGGCCGACGAGCCGGACCGGCCCTGACGCTCAGCCGGCCAGCCACTCCGGGGTGAGCACCCCGGTGGCGACGACGACGGCGGGGCCGGCGAGCACCGTCGTCGTCCCGTCGAACTGCACCGACAGCCGACCGCCCGGGACGTCCACCGTGACCGTCCCGGCGGTCCGGCCCCCGGCTTCCAGGGCCGCGTAGGCAGCGGCGCAGGCGCCGGTGCCGCACGAGCGGGTCTCCCCCACCCCGCGCTCGTGCACCCGCAGCCGGACGTGCGCGCTCGCCCCGCCGGGCGCGTCCCCGGCCGCCAGCACGTTGACCAGTTCGACGTTGACCCCGTCGGGGAAGAAGCCGGCGTCCACGCCCGGCAGGACCGTGAGGTCGAGGGTGTCGACCGGGACGTCGGTCAGCGCGGCCAGGTGCGGGTTGCCCATGGAGACCCCCAGCCCGGGGAACTCCTGCCCGGAGATCCGGGCGACGCTGCGGCCGAGCACCCGGGCCGGGCCCATGTCCACCCAGTACCCCGCGCCGTCCGGCAGCGCGCCCACCCGGCGCGGCCCGCCGCGGGTGCCGACCAGCACGCCGGCCTCGGCCACCGCCCTGTCCAGCAGGCCCTCGGTCACCAGCACGTGCAGGAACAGCCGGATGCCGTTGCCGCACATCTCCGCGTGCGACCCGTCGGCGTTCCGGTGGTCCATGAACCACTCGCACTCGTCCAGCGCGTCGCCCAGCACGGCAGCCGCGTCGGGCACGTACCGGCTGGGCACGACCCGCAGCACGCCGTCGCCACCCAGGCCCGCGCGCCGGTCGCAGAGCCGGCGGACCAGCCCCGCGTCCAGCCGGCGCTCCGGCCACACCGAGCCGTCGGGGTCGGGCAGGACGACGAAGTCGTTCTCCGTGCCGTGGCCGAGGAGGACCCGGGGACCAGCGCTGTCGATCACCGCCCGATCGTACGGTCGGTGATCGCCGTGGCCACCGCGTCGGCCAGGTCGGGGCGGGCGGCGTCGAACCAGGCCGTCCCCGGGTCACGGCGGAACCAGGAGCGCTGGCGGCGGACGAACCGCCGGGTGGTGGTGACCGTGCGCTCCCGCGCCTCGGCGGGGGTGAGCGCCCCGTCGAGCTGCTGGAGCACCTGCGCGTAGCCCAGCGCCCGGGACGCGGTGGGCCCCTCGCGCAGCCCGTCGGCGGCCAGGGCCTCGACCTCCGCGACGAAGCCGGCGGCCCACATGGCGTCCACCCGGCGGGCCACCCGGTCGTCGAGCTCCTCGGGGGCCCGGTCCAGGCCGATGGTCAGCGCCGGGTAGACGGGGCGGGGGTCGGGCAGCCGAGCGGTGAACGGCTGCCCGGTGAGCTCGATGACCTCCAGCGCGCGCACCACGCGGCGGGTGTTGCTGGGCAGGATCGCCGCGGCGGCCGCGGGGTCGAGCGCCGCCAGCCGGTCGTGCAGGGCCTGTGCCCCCTCGGCGGCCAGCTCGCCGTCCAGGCGCGACCGCACCGCGGCGTCGGTGCCCGGGAAGTCGAGCTCGTCCAGGACGGCGCGGACGTACAGGCCCGACCCGCCCACCAGCAGCGGGACGACGCCGGCGGCGCGCAGCCGGCCGATCTCGGCGCGCGCCCGCTGCCGGTACTCGGCCACCGAGGCCGGTTCCCGCACGTGCCAGAGGTCCATCAGGTGGTGCGGCACCCCGCCCCGCTCGGCGGTGGTGGGCTTGGCGGTGCCGATGTCCATGCCGCGGTAGAGCTGCATCGAGTCGGCGTTCACCACCTCCCCGCCGAGCCGGTGGGCCAGGGCGACGGCGAGGGCGGTCTTGCCCGTCGCCGTCGGGCCGACGACGGCGACCACCGGCGGCAGGGCCGCGGACGGCCCGGTCACCGCGCCGTCCAGGAGGCGACGAGGTAGCCCACGCCGAAGGGCGCAGCGTCGTGCCGGAGCTCCGCGGTGACCGGCCTGCCCCGGAGCGCGGCGCCCACGGCCCGCCAGACCGGCACCCCGGCGGCGAGCAACCGGGCGCCCTCGGCGGCGTCCAGGCCGGCCAGCGTCCCGGTGTCCCCGGCGGCCAGCGCCGCGGCGACGGCGGCGTCGAACGGCGCGGCCGCCGGGTCGAGGGCCCCGGGCGCCTTCTCGGTGCGCCGCGCCGACCCGTCGCCCATGGCCAGCACGCCGACCGGGCCGGGCAGGTCGGCCAGCGCGCACGCCAGGTCGTCGGGGCCCACCCCCAGACGGGAGCCGGTGTGGCCGGCGTGGTCGAGCAGCTGCGCGCCGACCAGGTGCGGCAGCGGCGGCCGCCGGCCCCCCGGCCGCACCCGGCCGGCGAAGGGCACCTCCCGGTCGACGCCGAGTCCGCGCAGGTCACCGCCGTCCCCGGGGCCGAACCGGACCCCGTCGGCGCCGTCGCCGACGACGACCACGACCTCGGGTCCGGCGTCCAGCACGGTCTGCACCGCGGCCGACACCGCGGCCCGCAGCACCGACAGGGCGTAGCTGGGCGCACCGGCGACGACGGGCAGCAGCACCGGCGCCTGAGGGCAGAACGCCACCGTGACCGGAGAGGGAGGACTCACGCCAGGCAGTGTCGCGGATGCATCGTGGGAGACTGCTGGCGTGTCGAGCACGGAGAACACCGGAGACCGGACGCAGCAGGCCACCCCCGGCGCCGAGGAGGCCCCCGAGACGGCGGCGACCGCGGTCGCGCCGGTCGACGAGGGGCCCCTGGCCGCGACGCCGGACGCCGCCGTCCCCACCGACGCCGCCGACGAGGGCGCCCCCGGGCAGGGCGGTGACGTCCCGGAGGGCCCGGCAGCAGCAGAGGGCGCCGCAGCCGCGCCGGCCGAGCCCTCGGTCGAGGTCGCACCGGTCGACGAGGGGCCGCTGGCGGCGACCCCGGACGCCGCCGTCCCCACCGGCGCCGATGCCCCCGCCCAGGCGGTGACCGACGCCGCCGGCACCTCCGCCGGCGCCCCCCCGGCCGCCACCGACACGTCCGCCGAGTCCGCCGCCGCGCCCGCCGCCGAGTCCTCGTCGGAGCCCGCCACTGACGCCCCGGCGCCGAAGCCGGGCCGGAACCGTGGCCGTGGCCGCGGTCGCGGGGCCGGCACCCCGTCCGCCGGGCCGCTGGTCGTCCCCGCCGTCGCCCCCTCCGACCCGTCGGAGTGGGGCCGGGTCGACGAGGAGGGCACCGTCTACGTGCGCACCACCACCGGTGAGCGCGCCGTCGGCTCCTGGCAGGCCGGTGCCCCCGACGAGGGGCTGGCCCACTTCGGCCGGCGCTACGACGACCTGGCCACCGAGGTCGCCCTGCTGGAGGCGCGGCTGGCCGCGCACACCGGCAACCCCAACGAGATCAAGACCAAGGCCGAGGAGCTCGCCGAGCGGATCCTCACCTCCGCCGCCGTCGGCGACCTCGACCACCTGGCCCTGCGCGCCCGGGCGATCAGCAGCATGGCCGAGACCGCCGTCGCCGCGAACCGCCGTGAGCGGGCCGCCCAGCGGGCCGTGCAGGTGGCGCGCAAGGAGGCCCTCGCCGCCGAGGCCGAGCAGATCGCGGCGGAGTCCACGCAGTGGAAGGCCGCCGGCGACCGGCTCAAGGCCATCGTCGAGGAGTGGAAGACGATCAAGGGCATCGACCGCAAGACCGACGAGGCGCTGTGGCAGCGCTTCGCGGCGGCGCGAGACGCCTTCGGCCGCCGCCGGGGCGCGCACTTCGCCGAGCTGGACAAGCAGCGGAGCGAGTCCCGCGCGGCCAAGCAGGAGCTCATCGCCGAGGCCGAGCGGCTGTCCACCTCCACCGAGTGGGGGCCGACCAGCGCCGCGATGCGCACGCTGATGGACCGCTGGAAGGCCGTGCCCCGGGTCGGCCGGGACACCGACGACGACCTGTGGAAGAAGTTCCGCGCCGCGCAGGACGTCTTCTTCGCCGCACGCACCGCCAACGACCAGGCGCGCAGCAGCGACGAGCTGGCCAACCAGAAGGCCAAGGAGGAGCTGCTCGCCGAGGCCGAGAAGCTCGACCCGGCCAATCGCGGCAACCAGAACGCGCTGCGGAAGATCCAGGAGCGTTACGACGCCATCGGGCACGTGCCGCGCGGCGTGATGCGCCAGCTCGAGGACCGGATGCGGGCCGTGGAGGAGAAGTTCCGCGGCGTCGCCGACGCCTCCCGCCCGCGGGTGCAGCCGGAGAACCCGCTGCTCACCTCGATGCGGGCGGCGGTCACCAAGGCCGAGGACCAGCTGGCCAAGGCACAGGCCGCCGGCAACGCCAAGCGGATCAGCGAGGCGGAGGCCAACCTGGCCACCCGCCGCGAGTGGCTCGCCGAGGCCGAGAAGGCCGCCAGCCGCCGCTGAAGGAGGACCCCGTCCTCCTCACCCCTCGCAAGCTCGGGGTGAGCCTCGGGACGGGGCCTGACCGCTCCAGCACGTCACCTGGGCCCGTCCGTTCGCCGGACGGGCCCTCGGTGTTCTCCGGAACGGTCGTGTAGCTCCTGGGACGACGGGTAGGCGGTGAACAGCGGAATGCGCCGCGCCGCATGCGTGCGACGGACACCGACCCGGAAGGAGCCCTCGTGGCCCTGTCCTACCCCACCCGGCCCGGCGACATCGACCACCTCATCGCCGACGACCACGCGATCGTCGACCGGCAGTTCCAGCACCTCGAGGCCGGCCGCGGCAACCGCCGGGTGCTGGTCGACCAGATCTCCTTCGAGCTCGCGGCGCACGCCTTCTCCGAGGAGGTGGTGCTCTACCCGATCTGGCCGGAGATCGGGATGACCGACGAGCACGACGACGCCGAGCACGAGCACCAGCAGATCAAGGAGCTGCTGGTCACCCTCGGCCGCACCCAGCCCGGCGAGCCGGAGTTCGAGGAGGCCGTCACGCAGCTCATCTCCGTCGTCCGACACCACGTGGACGACGAGGAGAACGACGAACTGCCGCAGTTCCGGGCCAAAGCCGGTCCGCAGCGGATGGCCGAGCTGGGCGAGAAGTTCCTGACCAACAAGCGGATGGCACCCACCCGCCCGCACCCGCACGCCCCCGACGAGGGGATCGCGGAGAAGATCGCCGGGATGCTGGCCAAGCCGCTGGACCACGTGCGCGACATGCTCTCGGGCCGGCAGAAGGAGCTCGCCACCGACGCCAGCGGCCTGCTCAACCCGCAGGCCCAGGCGATCGTCGACGCCCACTCCTCCCTCGGGCCGCTGCCGTTCGAGATCCTCACCCCGGCCGAGGCCCGCAAGCAGCCCGGCCCGGACGACGCGGTGAAGAAGGTCATGGCCGACCGCGGCATCTCCGGCCCGGAGCCGGTCGGTTCGGTGCAGGACCTGAAGATCCCCGACGGCGCGGGCGGCGAGCAGACCCTGCGCGTCTACACCCCCGCCGACGCCGGACCCGGTCCGCTGCCGGTGGTCATGTGGGTGCACGGCGGCGGCTGGGTGGTGTTCGACATCGACACCTACGACGCCTCCTGCCGCGGGCTGTGCACCAAGGCCAAGGCGATCGTCGTCTCCCCGGACTACCGGCGGGCGCCGGAGGCGGTCTTTCCCGCCTCGCACGACGACGTGCTGACCGCCTGGACCTGGGTGCGCGAGAACGCCGCCTCGATCGGCGCGGACCCCGACCGGATGGCCATCGGCGGCGAGTCCGTGGGCGGGACCATGGCCGCGGCCACCTCCCTGCAGCTCGCCGCCAACGGCCAGCCGACCCCGGTGGCGCAGGTCTGCGTCTACCCGCTGACCACCGCCGAGCAGTTCGGCGAGTCGATGGAGGACGCCGCCGACGGCCGCCCGCTGAACCGGGCGCTGCTGTCCTGGATGGCGATGCACGCCTTCCAGGGCAAGCCCGAGGCGACCACCGACCCGCGGGTCGCGCTGCTGGACTGGACGCCCGAGCAGCGCGCCAGCATGCCGCCCACGCTCGTCGTCACCGACGAGCGCGACGTGCTGCGCAGCCAGGGCCAGCAGTTCGCCCGCGACCTCGAGGCCGCCGGGGTGCCGACCACCCACCGCTACTTCGCCGGCGTCATGCACGAGTTCTTCGGCGCCGCCGCCGTCCTGGACGAGGCCGAGCAGGCCCAGCAGGACGCAGCCGCACACCTCACTCGCGCGTTCAGCAGCCGCTGAGCGTCTCCCTCACCGGAAGGAGCACGCGCACATGAAGGCCGTCATCTACCGAGGCCCCAAGAACGTCACCGTCGAGGAGGTGCCGGACGCCACGATCCAGGCGCCGACCGACGCGGTCATCCGGATCACCACCACGAACATCTGCGGGTCGGACCTGCACATGTACGAGGGCCGCACCTCCGTCGAGGAGGGCAAGGTCCTCGGTCACGAGAACATGGGCGTCGTCGAGGCCGTCGGCGAGGGCGTCGACCGGATCAAGGTCGGCGACCGTGTCTCGGTCCCGTTCAACATCGCCTGCGGCACCTGCCGCAACTGCACCGAGGGCTGGACGTCGTTCTGCCTGCGCGCCAACCCCACCGAGGGGATGGACGGCGCAGCCTACGGCTACGCCAACATGGGCCCCTACGACGGTGGCCAGGCCGAGTACCTGCGCGTGCCGTGGGCGGACTTCAACCTGCTGCACCTGCCCGAGGGCACCGAGCACGAGAACGACTTCACGATGCTCTCGGACATCTTCCCGACCGGCTGGCACGGCGTGGAGCTGTCCGGCTTCCAGGTCGGCGACCGGGTGGCGGTGTTCGGCGGCGGCCCGGTCGGGCTGATGGCCGCGCACAGCGCGATGATCCGCGGCGCCTCCGAGGTCTTCGTCGTCGACAAGGAGACCGACCGGCTCGCGCTGGCGGAGAAGTACGGGGCCACCCCGATCGACTTCAGCGCCGGCGACCCGGTGGAGCAGCTGCTGGACCGCACCGGCGGGCGTGGCGTGGACCGCGGCGTCGAGGCGGTCGGCTACCAGGCGCACGACTCCAGCGGCGAGGAGCACCCCGAGCTGGTGCTGGACAACCTGGTCCAGGTGGTCCGCTCCACCGGCGGGATCGGCGTCGTCGGCGTCTACGTGCCGCAGGACCCGGGCGCGAGCAGCGACCTCTCCAAGGAGGGGCGCATCCCCTGGCAGTTCGGCACCTTCTTCACCAAGGGCCAGTCGATGGGCACCGGCCAGGCGCCGGTCAAGCGCTACAACCGGCAGCTGCGCGACCTGATCATCGACGGCAAGGCCAACCCGGGCATGATCACCAGCCACGAGCTGGGCCTGGACCAGGCCGTCGAGGGCTACCAGCGCTTCGACGACCGGGACCAGGGCTGGACCAAGGTGCTGCTCAAGCCCGGCCGCTGAGCTGAGCTGAGCAGCCCGGGACCCGTCACCTCACCCGCGGTGGCGGGCCCCGGCGGGCCCTCTCTCAGCCGCAGGCGGGCGCCGCGGCGGGCAGCGGCGCGGGGGTGCCGACGGCAGGCATGCCGAGCAGCACGCCGGGCGTCGTCGGCCGGGTACCGGCCTCGGCTGCGTCACCGGCGCGGGTACGCCGGTGCGCCAGCAGCGCCCCGTCGGCGACCAGGAAGTGCGGCTTGCCCTCGGTGACCACCGTCTCGACGACGTCGCCCGGGCGGACGCCGTCGGCGGCGGTGAAGTGCACCAGCCGGCCGTCCCGGGCCCGCCCGGACAGCCGGCCGCGGTCGGCGTCCTTGCTCCCCTCCCCCGCCGCGACGAGCAGCTCGACCCGGCGGCCGACCAGGGCGCGGTTCTCCGCCCAGCTGATCTCGTCCTGCAGCGCGGTGAGCCGCAGGTAGCGCTCCTGGACGACCTCCTTGGGCAGCTGCCCGTCCATCTCCGCGGCCGGGGTGCCCGGGCGCTTGGAGTACTGGAAGGTGAAGGCGCTGGCGAACCGCGCCTCCCGGACGACGTGCAGGGTCTGCTCGAAGTCCGCCTCGGTCTCACCGGGGAAGCCGACGATGATGTCGGTGGTGATCGCGGCGTCGGGCATCGCGGCGCGCACCCGGTCGATGATCCCCAGGTAGCGGTCCTGCCGGTAGCCGCGGCGCATCCGGCGCAGCACCTCGTCGGAGCCGGACTGCAGCGGCATGTGCAGCTGGTGGCAGACCGCCGGCGTCTCCGCCATCGCGGCGACGACGTCGTCGGTGAACTCGCGCGGGTGCGGGCTGGTGAAGCGCACCCGCTCCAGGCCCTCGATCGCGCCGGTGGCGCGCAGCAGGTCGGCGAAGGCACCGCGGTCGCGGAACTCGACGCCGTAGGCGTTCACGTTCTGCCCGAGCAGGGTCACCTCGAGCACGCCCTGGTCGACCAGCGCCTGCACCTCGGCGAGGATGTCGCCGGGGCGGCGGTCCTTCTCCTTGCCGCGCAGCGCCGGGACGATGCAGAACGTGCAGGTGTTGTTGCACCCCACGCTGATCGACACCCACCCGGAGTGGGCGGAGTCCCGCTTGGCCGGCAGCGTGGAGGGGAAGACCTCCAGCGCCTCGGCGATCTCGACCTGGGCCTCCTCGTTGTGCCGGGCCCGTTCCAGCAGCGCCGGCAGCGACCCGACGTTGTGGGTGCCGAAGACGACGTCGACCCAGGGGGCCCGCCGGACGATCTCGCCGCGGTCCTTCTGCGCCAGGCAGCCGCCGACCGCGATCTGCATGCCGGGGTGGGCGTCCTTGACCGGGCGCAGGTGCCCCAGGTTGCCGTAGAGCCGGTTGTCGGCGTTCTCCCGGACGGCGCAGGTGTTGAGCACGACGACGTCGGCGTCGGTGCCCTCCGGGGCAGCCGTGTAGCCGGCCGACTCCAGCAGCCCGGAGAGGCGCTCGGAGTCGTGCACGTTCATCTGGCAGCCGTACGTGCGCACGAGGTAGGTCTTGCCGTTCACCACCGCATCGTACGGAGGCGCGGGCGGTGGGTGGTCGCGCGTCAGCGACCAGGGGCCAGGAACCGGTCGTGGACGAGTGCGGTGGCCTGCAGCGCGACGTACTTGTTGACGACGTCGACCACCCAGTCCTGCCGGTTCCACCGGCTCGGGGAGTAGACGCCCAGCGCCTTCCCGGCCAGCACGTCGGCGGGGTAGCCGAGCGCGAAGACGACGTGCACCGCTCGCTGCCCGCGGAGCCCCGCCCGCGTGGCGAGCGCGTGGCCGACGCCCCAGACGGTGCCGAGGCCGAAGTGCGCCACCCAGTTGAGCCGGGTCCGGGCCGCCGAGGTCGAGGGGCGGACCGGCAGCAGCGCCTCGGCGATCTCCGCCGGCGCGTAGCTGTCCGGACGGCCGGTGAGCGGCTGCTCGACCAGCCGCTGGAAAGCGGTCATCACCGTCGTGCCGGCGAGTGCAGCGCCCGTGCCACGGGCGAGCGAGCTGAGCAGACTCGGCTTCGACATGACCCGCCGGTACCCGGGAGCGCCGTCGGCACGCACGGATCGTGACTGCCGCTGCACGCACGACGGGCCGCGAGGCCCGGGGGCGCCTTCGTTACGGCATCGTGATGGCCCGGCGACCTCCAGGCGTCTGGGAGCCACCTAGGGTCACCGCCTGTGACCGAACGTCCGACCGGAGAGCCTCTCGTCCGCCTGTCCGGCGTCAACAAGTGGTTCGGCGAACTGCACGTCCTGCAGGACATCGATCTGACGATCGACCGCGGCGAGGTCGTCGTCGTCATCGGCCCGTCCGGGTCGGGCAAGTCGACGCTCTGCCGCACGATCAACCGGCTGGAGTCGATCGAGCAGGGCGAGATCACCATCGACGGCCAGCGCCTGCCCGAGGAGGGCAAGGAGCTGGCCCGGCTGCGTGCCGACGTCGGCATGGTCTTCCAGAGCTTCAACCTCTTCGCGCACAAGACGGTGCTGGAGAACGTCACCCTCGGGCCGGTCAAGGTGCGCAGGCAGTCGAAGGCCGACGCCGAGAAGCGGGCCCGCGAGCTGCTCGACCGGGTGGGCGTGGGCCACCAGGCCGACAAGGTGCCCGCCCAGCTGTCCGGCGGCCAGCAGCAGCGGGTGGCCATCGCCCGCGCGCTGGCGATGGACCCCAAGGTGATGCTCTTCGACGAGCCGACCTCCGCGCTGGACCCGGAGATGATCAACGAGGTCCTCGACGTGATGACCGGCCTGGCGCGCGACGGCATGACGATGGTCGTGGTGACCCACGAGATGGGCTTCGCCCGCCGGGCGGCCAACCGGGTGGTCTTCATGGACGGCGGCCGGATCGTCGAGTCCGCCACCCCGCAGGAGTTCTTCACCAACCCGTCCTCCGACCGGGCGAAGGACTTCCTCTCCAAGATCCTCAACCACTGATCCGCGGCACCACCGACGAGAGGACCTCTCATGCGCATCACCCGTTACGCCGCCGGCCTGGCGGCCCTGGGCATCGTGCTGACCGGCTGCTCCAGCGACGCCGGCGACCAGGCCGAGAACGCCGGGGGCAACAACGTCGAGGTCAACGAGGACACCGACTTCGAGGCCGGCACGACCATGGCCGAGCTGTCCGAGGCCGGCTCCATCACGATCGGCACCAAGTTCGACCAGCCCGGTTTCGGCCTGGTCGGCCCCAGCGGTGAGCCCGAGGGCTTCGACGTGGAGATCGGCAAGCTGGTCGCCGCCGAGCTCGGCATCGCCCCCGAGGACATCGACTGGGTGGAGACCCAGTCCCAGAACCGGGAGCCGTTCATCCAGAACGGGCAGGTCGACATCGTGGTCGCCACCTACACCATCAACGACGCCCGCAAGGAGGTCATCGACTTCGCGGGGCCGTACTACGAGGCCGGGCAGGACATCATGGTGGCCGCGGGCAACCCGCTGGGCGTCACCGGCCCGGAGTCCTTCCCCGACACCCGCACCTGCTCGGTCAACGGCTCGACGCCGGCCCAGTACGTGCAGGAGAACTACCCGGACGCGCAGCTGACCCTGTTCGGCGAGTACTCGCAGTGTGCCGAGGCCCTGCGCAACGGGCAGGTCGACGCGGTGACCACCGACAACGTCATCCTCACCGGTCTGGTCGCGCAGAACGAGGGTGACTTCGAGCTGATCGGCAACGCCTTCACCGAGGAGCCCTACGGCATCGGGCTGGCCAAGGGCGACGACGAGTTCCGCGACTTCATCAACGACGTCCTCGAGCAGTCCTACGAGGACGGCTCGTGGGAGGACGCGTGGGACGCGACCGCCGGCTCGATCACCGGCACCGAGGCCCCCGAGCCGCCGGCCGTCGAGCGCTACTGATCCACCCCCGGGGGGGGGGGGGGGGGGGGGGGGGGGGGGGGGGGGGGGGGGGCGGGGCCCCCCCCCCCCCCCCCCCCCCCCCCCCCACACCCCCCCCCCCCCCACCCCCCACCCCAACACTATA
>NZ_JBJGZY010000037.1:0-37689 GCF_054050755.1 Modestobacter sp. SYSU DS0511 | reverse complement strand
GCCCAGAACTCGTCGAGTTCTGGGCCACCGGCGCATCGGCCCCGTCCAGAGGCTGGCCCCCGAGCTTGCGAGGGGGTGAGGAGGACGGGGTCCTTCGTCAGTCCTTGAGCAGGCCCTCGCGGAGCTTGGCCAGCGTCTGGGACAGCAGCCGGGAGACGTGCATCTGCGAGATGCCGATGTCCGCGGCGATCTGCGACTGGGTCATGTTGCCGAAGAACCGCAGGATCAGGATCCGCCGTTCGCGGGCCGGGATGGTGGCCAGCAGCGGCTGCAGCGACTCGCGGTACTCCACACCCTCCAGCGCGGCGTCCTCCTCGCCCAGCGTCGCGGCCAGGGTGGGGGAGTCCTCCTCACCGGAGAGCCGCTCGTCCAGCGAGCTGCTGCGGTAGGCGTTGGCCACCGCCAGGCCCTCGAGCACCTCGGCCCGCGGGATGCCCAGGTGCTCGGCCAGCTCCGACGGGGTCGGTGCGTGCCCGTTCTTCTGGGACAGCTCGCCGACCGCCGCGTTCAGCGACAGGTGCAGTTCCTGCAGGCGCCGCGGCACCCGCACCGACCAGCCCTGGTCGCGGAAGTGCCGCTTGATCTCCCCGGTGATGGTCGGTACCGCGAAGGAGAGGAACTCCACGCCCCGGCTGGGGTCGAAGCGGTCGATCGCCGCGATCAACCCGAGGGTGCCCACCTGCAGCAGGTCGTCGAACGGCTCGCCCCGGTTGCTGAACCGGCGGGCGAAGTGCCGGACCAGCGGGAGGTGCTCCTCGACCAGGATCTCCCGCAGCCGCTCGCGTCGCGGGTCGTCCTTCTCCAGCCCGGCCAGTTCGGCGAACAGCGGAGCGGTCCGCTCGGCCCGCTTGCGGTTGTCCGAGATCGGGACCGGGTCCGCGGCGGGCTCCGCCTCGTCACCCTCCGGCGCGCTCGCCGCGGGCTCGGCGCCGGTGCCGGGGACGTCGATGGCGTCGGTGGTCACCTCGCTGCCGTTCGCCGCGGCGTCGTCGGCCGGGGGGCGGGGACGGGCCGGGGCACCGGCGTCGAGGACGTCATCGGTGGCCGGCTGGTCCGTGGCAGCCGACCGGGTCACCGTGCGACCGAGACGTCGTGGTCGGTGGGACCCGCGTCGGCCAGGACCTCGTCGGTGAACGGGTCCGCGGCCCCGGCCGCCATGCTGTACCGACGCAGCCGCTTGACCATCGCGATGCAGGCGACGGGGTCGGGCGACCCGTCGCCGGCGGGGACCGTGGCCTGGTCGCGGGGGCCTGCCTCGACGGTGTCGACCAGCGTGGCCAGGACCGCCCAGCCGAAGCCGTCGCGCGGCACGTCGACCCCGGCCGCCGTCGGCACCCAGGCGTCGATGCGCAGGTGCTCGCGGGTGGCCTCGAAGACCACCGTCAGCGGGGAGTCGCCGAGCGCGATGGCGGCGAGCGTGGCGCACGCCTCGTCGACGGCCAGCCGCAGGTCCTCCACGGCGTCCAGGTCGAAGTCCATCCGCATCGCCAGGTCCCCGGCCATCGCGCGTACCGCAGGAAGCTGCGTCGGGGAGGTCGGCACCCGCAGTTCCAACCGTTCGGCCCGCCGCTCACCCGTGGGGGCGGCGCCCGTCGTGTCGACCATGCGTTCGTCTGCTCCTTCGTCGTCCCCGCGCTCCCGGGCGGGAGCGCGACGGTCCATCCGGTGCACCCGGGTGCGGCGCCACTGCCGGCGTCGTTGCCGACGTGCGAGCGACGAGCGGTCGCCCCGCGGGTGCGTGCGCGAGCCAGGCCCGCTGACCCGACGGTAGTCGGACCGCCTGGCGGTGGTGCCCAACGGGGCCACGGGTCAAACACGGTCGTCACCGGGGCGAGCGGGCCGACGACGGGCTGTGTTTGGAACGGTCCGCCGCCGACCATCTCCCAGCCGTGAGACTCCGCCGCAGCGACGTGCACGCCCCGGGCTGGACCCGGCGCCGCGCCGGGCGGGGGTTCTCCTACCGGGACGAGACCGGTGCCCTGATCAAGGACGACGAACGGCTGGACCGGGTGCGGGGCCTGGCCATCCCCCCGGCCTGGAAGGACGTCTGGATCTGCCCCTGGCCCAACGGTCACATCCAGGCGGTGGGCACCGACGCGGCCGGACGCCGGCAGTACCGCTACCACGACGAGTGGCGGGCCCGCCGCGACGCCGCCAAGCACGAGCGGGTGCTGGAGATCTCCTCCCAGCTGCCCGACGTGCGCGACGAGGTGGTGGCGGCCCTCCGCAAGCGCGGGCTGACCCGGGACCGGGTGCTCGCCACCGCGGTGCGGCTGCTCGACCTCGGCGCGTTCCGCGTGGGCAGCGAGCAGTACGCGGAGGACAACGGCACCTACGGCCTGGCCACGCTGCGCCGCGAGCACGTGCGCGTGCGCGGCGAGCGCACCTTCTTCTCCTACACCGCCAAGGGCGGCATCGAGCGGGAGATCGAGCTGACCGATCAGCCCACCGCGACGGTGGTCCGGCAGCTGCTGGAGCGCCCGGCCGAGACCGGCGAGGAGCTGCTCGGCTACTGGCTCGCCGACGGGAGCTGGCACGACGTCACCAGCGACGAGGTGAACGCCTACCTCAAGGAGATCAGCGGCGCGGAGATCACCGCGAAGGACTTCCGCACCTGGACGGCGACGGTCATGATGGCCGCCGCACTGGCCGAGCAGCCGGCGCCGACGAGCCGGACGGCGCGGAAGAAGGCGGTGCGGGAGGCCTACGTGCGCGTCTCCGAGCAGCTGGGCAACACCCCCACGGTGGCGAAGGCCAGCTACGTCGACCCGCGGGTGGTCGACCGCTACGAGCACGGGGAGACGATCGCCGAGGCGCTGGCGGCGGCGGCGGAGGCCCCGGACGACCGGACGGCCCAGCGCACGCTGGAGGCCGCGGTCTGCAGCCTGCTCACCAGCTGAACCACGAGCCCGGACGCAGCGACGGCGCCCCACCCGGAGGTGTGGCGCCGTCGACGTCGTGTCTGCGGCCCCTCTCCGGGGGCCCGTCGCGAGCTCGCGCGGGAGGAGAGGGTCCTTCGTCAGGCCTTCTCGGCGATGGTGAACAGGTCGATCAGACCGGTCACCTCGAGCGGCCGGGTGACCGCGCGGGTGTTGGCCACCAGGCGCAGGCCGACGTCGCGCGAGCGGGCCGACTTCTGCGTCTCCACGAGCACGGCCAGGCCGGCCGAGCCGAGGAACTGGACGCCGCAGAGGTCGATGACCAGCGCGGTGGGCTGCTGCTCCAGCTGGGTGTCGAGCGAGGCCCGCAGCACCGGAGCGGTGAAGGTGTCCACCTCGCCGATGACCGTCACGGTGACGGTGCCGTCGTCGTCGGTGGACGTCGACAGCGTGATCACGTCGTCGAAGGGGGCTTCGTTCGTGTCAGCCGCGGCCGACGTGCCTTCGGCGGGTGAGTCGGATGAGGTCACGGACTGCAGCTCCTCTCAGGGGCGGTGCGCGCTGGGCGCGCGGACGCCTGGACAGCGTACTGGCGTACGCCATCCGACCTCTCACACCCCGTGGCACCGGGTCTTCCGGACACCTGGTCCGGACGGCCCGGGCAGGCGACGGCTGGCTGCTCAACCGCGGCGCCCAACCTAGTCGCGCCATGATCGGCGCACCAATCCAACTGGTTGCGCGCACCCGGAAGTGGCCGCGGGGTCACCCGCGCCGCGGCCCCCGGGGCACGTCGATCAGGTGTTCTCGACGACGTGGACGGCGCTCTCCTCCGGGCCCTCGCCGCCGACCGGGGCGTCGGCGAACGCCTCGACGTCGTCGCCGGTGCGGTTGGTGCCGGAGTCGCTGAGCCGGTCGGTGTCCTCGTCCTGGTCCAGCTGGGCGAAGGCGCGGTCGGGGTCCTCGGCGGGGCGGACGTCGGCGGCGTCCTCGGGGATCTCCCGGTCCAGCCGGCCGGACAGCGACTCGCCCTCGGACTGCTCGCGCGCCGTCGTCCCGAAGTCCACGTCCTGGTGCTGGCGGTCGCCGGGCTCGGGGGCGAACTCCGGGTCCTCGGCGCGCGCCATCGTCGGGCTGTCGTCCTGGGAGACCTCCGGCACCCCGTTGTCCGCGGGGAAGACGTCGCGGGCGGTCTGGCCCTCGGGGCCGACATCACCGCGCGGGCCGTCCTCGGTGCCGGTGAGGCCGCGCTCGTCGTCGGGGAACTCGGCGTCGTTGAGGGCGGAGTCGCGGGCGGCGCGGTCCGGGTCGGTCATGGTGGTGCCTCCGTTCTGCGCGCCTCGGGGGTGGGCGCGCTCGTCCGTCCGGCTGGACGGGGGGACCGGTCGGGTGACCGGCGTCGTGCGCAGCCCCTACCCGCGCTCCCCGGCGGCATGCGTGACCCGGCTCCCGCCCGGGCGGGGCATGGCGGTCGTGGCCGGCGGGTAGCAGGGCCGGCATGGCGATCACCGACGATGTCCAGCGCATGGGCGCACCGCTCCGGCGCTGGGCGCGCACCCAGAAGCAGGAGTACACGCAGGGAGAGGCGCGGCCGCTCGGTGCGGACCTGGGTGCCATGGGCGTCTACGCCGGGCTGGTCGGCGCGGCGGCCGCCGCGATCCGCGCCTCCGGCCGGGAGCTGCCCTCCCGGATCCCGCTCGGTGACGCCGCCCTGCTGACCATCGGCACGTTCCGGCTGGCCCGGCGGATCGCCAAGGACCCGGTGACCGCACCCGTCCGCGCCCCCTTCGTCAGCTACCAGGGCACCTCGGGTGAGGCGGAGGTGGCCGAGGAGGTGCGCGAGCACGGCGGGGTCAAGCACGCCGTCGGCGAGCTGCTCACCTGCCCGTTCTGCATGGCCCAGTGGGTCGGCACCGGCTTCGTGCTCGGGTACGTGGCCGCGCCCCGGGCCACCCGGCTGGCCGCGCTGACGATGACGATGGTCGCCGGCTCCGACGTGCTCCAGTTCGTCTACGACGCGATCCAGAACGGTGCGCTGCGCCCCGGCGGGGACCTGCCCCCCGAGGACGCGACGGGCCAGGCGGTCTGACCCGGCCGGTCACCCAGCGTGCTGGGTCATGGCACGCCGTGCCAGGCCCGGTGGGTCACCCGCCCGGGTGGTCGACTGCGCTGGGTGACCGTCTCGTGCTGCCGCGGGGGCGCCGACCTGCCTATCCTTCGATCTTGTCGAGACGCCGGCGTCGCCGGCCCGGGGCGGGAGGTCAGTCGTGCGGTCGATCTGGCGGGGCGCCATCTCCTTCGGGCTGGTCAGCATCGGGGTCAAGCTCTACTCGGCCACCGAGGACCACGACATCCGGTTCCACCAGGTGCACAAGACCGACGGCGGGCGGGTGAAGTACCGCCGGGTGTGCGCGGTCGACGGCGAGGAGGTCGAGTACGGCGACATCGCCAAGGGCTACGAGCTGCCCGACGGCCAGCTGGTCGTGCTGACCGATGCCGACTTCGACGAGCTGCCCCTGGTGACCACCCGGGAGATCGAGGTGCTGCAGTTCGTCGACCAGGAGCAGATCGACCCGATCCACTTCGAGAAGACGTACTACCTGGAGCCCGACGGCGTCGCGACCCGGCCGTACGTGCTGCTGCGCACCGCGCTGGAGAACGCCGGCCAGGTGGCGATCACCAAGATCGCGATCCGCCAGCGGGAGTCGCTGGCCGCGCTGCGGGTGCGCGAGGGCGTGCTGGTGCTGCACACCATGCGCTGGCCCGACGAGATCCGCCGGCCGGACTTCGGCTTCCTCGACGAGGACGTCGCCGTCCGCCCGCAGGAGCTGGCGATGGCCGAGTCGCTGATCTCCACGATGGCCGGCGACTTCGACCCCACCCAGTTCACCGACGACTACCGCGAGGCGATGCAGGCGCTGCTGGAGGCCAAGCAGTCCGGCGGTGAGGTGCAGCCCGCGCCGGACGTCGCCGACGAGGGCGGTGGGGCCGTGGTCGACCTGATGAGCGCGCTGCGGCGCAGCGTCGAGCGGGCGGGAGGTGCGGCGCCCACCGCGCAGGACGACGACGCCGACGACACCCCGGCCACCGACGAGGCACCCCCGGTGCGGAAGACCACCGGGCGGCAGACCACGGCGGGGAAGACCACCGCGCGCAAGGCCCCGGCCAAGAAGGCCGCCCCCGCGGAGAAGGCCCCGGCGAAGAAGGCCGCCGCCAAGAAGGCCGCCCCGGCGAAGAAGACGGACGCGCAGTCCGCCGACGCCGACGAGAAGCCGGCCAAGCGCAGCTCGCGGGCGCGCAAGACGGCCTGATCCCGGCCGCTCCGTGTCCGACCCCCTGGCGGCGTACCGCGCCAAGCGCGACCCCGCCCGCACCGCGGAGCCGGTCCCGCCGGCCGGGCAGCCGCTGCCGCAGGGCGACGACGACGTCTTCGTCGTCCACGAGCACCACACGGCCCGCGGGCGCACCGGCGAGCGGGTGCACTGGGACCTGCGGCTGGAACGCGGCGGGGTGCTGAAGAGCTGGGCGGTGCCCAAGGGCCCGCCGACCGAACCGGGGGTCAACCGGCTCGCCGTCCCGACGGAGGACCACCCGCTGGAGTACGCCGCGTTCTCCGGCACCATCCCGGCCGGCGAGTACGCCGGTGGGGTCTCGACCATCTGGGACGCCGGCCGGTACGCCACGGAGAAGTGGACCGACGACCACGTCACCGTCGCCCTCGACGGCGGACGGCTCACCGGCCGCTACGTGCTGTTCCGGCTGCCCGACGGCAGCTGGAACCTGCGCAGGCTCGACCCCGACCCGGTGACGGCGGCGCCGGTCGCCGCCGGCGTGCCCGAGGACCTCCCGCCGATGCTCGCCGCGCTCGGGGAGCTGCCCCCCGCGTCGGACGACCGGTGGGGCTACGAGTTCAAGTGGGACGGCGTCCGGGTGCTGGCGCACGTGCGCGGAGGCGTGCTGCGGCTGCGGGCGCGCAGCGGCAACGACGTGACCGCGACCTACCCCGAGCTCACCCCACTGCCGGCGGCGTTGTCCGGGCACGACGCCGTGGTCGACGGCGAGGTCGTCGCGCTGGACCCCCGCGGCCGACCGGACTTCGGCCGGCTGCAGGGGCGCATGCACCGCACCGGACCCGAGGTGGCCCGGCTGGCCGCCGCGGCCCCGGTGAGCTACCTGGTGTTCGACCTGCTGGCCTGGGACGGCGAGAGCCTGCTCGACCGGCCCTGGACCGAGCGCCGGGAACGACTGGACGCCCTGGGGCTGGGCAACGACCGGTGGGTGACCACGCCCTGGTTCCGCGGCAACGGCCCGGCGATCCAGGCGGCCAGCCGGGACAACGGGCTGGAGGGCGTCGTCGCCAAGCGGCTGGACTCCCCGTACCGGCCCGGCGGGCGCGGCCCGGACTGGCGCAAGGTGAAGAACCTGCGCACCCAGGCGGTCGTCGTCGGCGGCTGGCGGCCGGGGGAGGGCCGGCGGGCCGGCGGCATCGGCTCGCTGCTGCTGGGCGTGCACGACGACGCCGGCCGGCTGGTGTTCGCCGGGCACGTGGGCACCGGGTTCACCGCGAAGGCGCTGGCCGACCTGGCGCCGCTGCTCACCCCGCGCAGCACCTCGCCGTTCGCCACGCCCCCGGGTGCCCCGGCGCTGCCCCGGGAGGTCACCCGGGACGCCCACTGGGTCGAGCCCGAGCTCGTGGGGGAGGTCCGGTTCGGGGAGTGGACCCGGGAGGGCCGGTTGCGCCATCCGTCGTGGCGGGGGCTGCGCGACGACGTCCGGCCGGAGGACGTCGTGGTGGAGCCGTGAGACAGCGGGTGCAGATCGAGGGCCGCCAGCTGGAGGTCAGCAACCTGGACAAGGTGCTGTTCCCGGAGGTCGGCTTCACCAAGGCGCAGGTGATCGACTACTACGTGCGGATCGCCCCGGTGCTGCTGCCGCACGTGGCACGCCGCCCGGTCACCTTCACCCGCTGGCCCTCCGGGGTCGACGGCCAGGCGTTCTTCGAGAAGAACAGCGCGCGGCACGCCCCGGAGTGGGTGGAGTCGGTGACGGTGCCCTCGCCCGGGTCCTCGCGCGGCCGGGAGACGCTGGACATGGTGCTGCTCTCCGCCGTTCCCGACCTGGCCTGGTCGGCGAACCTGGCGGCGCTGGAGGTGCACGTGCCGCAGTGGCGGGTCGACGACGACGGCGTCGCGCAGCTGCCCGACCTGCTGGTGCTCGACCTGGACCCCGGGCCGGGCACCGGGGTCGCCGAGTGCGCGCACGTGGCGCACCGGCTGCGGGAGGTGCTGGCCGCCGACGGACTCGACCCGGTGGTGAAGACCTCGGGCTCCAAGGGGCTGCAGGTCTATGCGCCGATCACCGCCGAGGACAAGGAGCACCCGAGCCGCTACGCCAAGCGGCTGGCCCAGCAGCTCACCCGGGAGACGCCCGAGCAGGTGGTGTGGCGGATGGAGAAGGCGCTGCGCCCGGGCAAGGTGCTGGTCGACTGGAGCCAGAACAACACCGCCAAGACCACGGTCGCGCCCTACTCGCTGCGCGCGCGGGCCCGGGCGACGGTCTCGACGCCGCTGGCCTGGGACGAGGTGGACGCCGTCCGGGACGGCGCCGACCCGGCCACCCTGGTGTTCCGCACCGCCGACGTGCTCGCCCGGGTCGAGGAGCTGGGCGACCTCTTCGGCGTCGCCGACCGCCCGCGCGCCGCCCTGCCGTCGGTCTGACCCTCGTCCCCGGGGATGAGCCGGGATCACCCCGCAGACCGATGTGCCGCCGAGCCACGACGACCAGGCTGGCCGCGTGACCACCACCCTGTCGTCGCCCGCGCCGTCGTCCCCGTTGCCGCCCGCGCCGGCGCGGGGGCAGTCGGCCCGCTGGTGGCTGCCGCTGCTCGTCCTGGTCCTGGGCGCGGGTGGCGGGGTGCTCACCGAGTGGGCGCAGGGCGTGCTCGGCGACCCGTGGGCGGCGTGGGCGAACTCGGTGGCCGCCTGGTGCGTGCCGGCGTTCGCCGTCGGGGCGCTGGCCCGCCGGTGGCGCGGCGCGGTGACCGCGGCCGTCGCCACCGAGGTGCTGCTGGTCGGCGGCTACTAGGCGGCGCAGGCGGTGCAGCTGCTGCCGGTCCGGCCGGCCGTCGTCGTCGTCTGGCTGGTCGCCGGGGTGGTGGCCGGGCTGGTGTTCGGGACGGCGGGCTGGTGCTGGCGCACCGGCGGGCCGCACCGGGCGGTGCCCGCGGTGGCGCTGCTGGCCGGGGTGCTGGTGCAGGAGGGCGTGTACCGGCAGGTGCACTTCCCGTGGCAGGGGGCGTCGGGCTGGGTCATGGTCGCCGCGGGGCTGGTGGTCGCGCTGCTGGCCCGCACCGCGCGGCAGCGGCTGGCGGTGCTCGGGCTGCTCGCCATCGTCGTTCCGGTCGGTTGGGCCGGCACCGAGCTGGTGGACGCGCTCCTCGCCGCGGCCTGACCGCCGGCTCCCGCGCGGCCGGGGGCGTGCCGACACGCCGTCCCGGGTCGCCGCTCCGGCCGACCCGGCGCACCATCGAACCGGGTGTTCGGGTCACCCTCGCGGGGGCGGCACGCCGAGTTCACCCGGTCTTGTCTTGACTGACTCAAGAAAACAGGGTTGAGTCGACGCCGATGGAGACGGCCTGGGAAGACGAGCTGCGGAGAGCAGGGCTGCGGGTCACCCGCCCCCGGCTCTCCGTGCTCGACGTCCTCGCCGACCACCCGCACGCCGACGCCGACACGATCGTCACCGCCGCCCGCACCGCGCACCCCTCGATCTCGCCGCAGGCGGTCTACGGGGTGCTCAAGGCGCTGGTCGGGGGAGGCCTCGCCCGCCGCATCGAGCCCGCCGGTGCGCCGGCGCTCTACGAGCTGCGGGTCGGGGACAACCACCACCACCTGGTCTGCCGGGAGTGCGGTGCGGTCGCCGACGTCGACTGCGTGGTGGGACAGGCGCCGTGCCTGACCCCGTCGCAGACGGCGGGGTTCGCCGTCGACGAGGCCGAGGTCGTCTTCTGGGGCATCTGCGCCGGCTGTCAGGCCGCGCGCAGGGAGCACGAACCAGCAGCAGGCACAGCAATCCGAAGGGGAGTGGGAGCATGACCGACGTCGCATCGCAGGGCCCGGCGGCCAGCGAGGCCGACCGGCCGATCCTGACCAACCGTCAGGGCCACCCGGTCTACGACAACCAGAACCAGCGGACGGTGGGCGCACGTGGCCCGGCCACCCTGGAGAACTACCAGTTCCTCGAGAAGATCAGCCACTTCGACCGGGAGCGCATCCCGGAGCGCGTCGTGCACGCCCGTGGCTTCGTGGCCTACGGCGAGTTCGAGGCCACCGGCAAGTGGGGCGACGAGCCGATCGAGCGCTACACCCGGGCGAAGCTGTTCAACACCCCGGGCAAGAAGACCGACCTGGCGATCCGCTTCTCCACCGTCATCGGCGGCCGGGACTCCTCCGAGGCGGCGCGTGACCCGCGCGGCTTCGCGGTGAAGATGTACACCGAGGACGGCAACTGGGACCTCGTCGGCAACAACCTCGCGGTGTTCTTCATCCGCGACGCCATCAAGTTCCCCGACGTCATCCACTCCCTCAAGCCGGACCCGATCACCTTCCGGCAGGAGTCCGCCCGGATCTTCGACTTCATGTCGCAGACCCCCGAGGCCATGCACATGCTGGTCAACCTGTTCAGCCCGCGCGGCATCCCGGCCGACTACCGGCACATGCAGGGCTTCGGCGTGAACACCTACAAGTGGGTCAACGCCCAGGGCGAGACCGTGCTGGTCAAGTACCACTGGCTGCCCAAGCAGGGCGTCAAGAGCCTGACCGAGGCCGACGCCGCGGTGATCCAGGGCCAGGACCTGGGCCACGCGTCCAAGGACCTCTACGAGGCCATCGAGCGGGGTGACTACCCGCAGTGGGACCTCTACGTCCAGATCATGAGCGACGACGAGCACCCCGAGCTGGACTTCGACCCGCTGGACGACACCAAGGTGTGGCCGGAGAACGAGTTCGAGCCCAAGCTGGTCGGCACGATGACGCTGAACCGCAACGTCACCGACCACCACAACGAGAACGAGCAGAGCGCGTTCGGCACCGGCGTGCTGGTCGACGGGATGGACTTCTCCGACGACAAGATGCTGATCGGCCGCACGTTCTCCTACTCCGACACCCAGCGCTACCGGGTGGGGCCGAACTACCTGCAGCTGCCGATCAACTCGGCCAAGAACGCCGTGGTGCAGACCAACCAGCGCGGCGGGCAGATGTCGTTCGGCGTGGACCTCGGCCCCGGCCAGAACCCGCACGTCAACTACGAGCCGTCGATCACCGGCGGCCTGCGTGAGGCCGAGTACCCCACGCACGACGAGCAGGGCCCGGTCATCACCGGCCGGCTCACCCGCAAGCGGATCCCGCGCACCAACGACTACACCCAGGCCGGTCAGCGCTACCAGCTGATGGAGCAGTGGGAGAAGGACGACCTGGTCGCCAACCTGGTCGGCAACATCGGGCAGGCGGTGCGCGAGGTCCAGGAGCGCATGGTGTGGCACTTCTTCATGTGCGACGACGAGCTCGGTGCCCGCGTCGGCGAGGGCCTCGGCATCACCGCGGACGACGTCCGGGGTCTGCCGCCGCTGCAGACCCAGACGCTCAACGAGGAGGAGCTGGCCCGTGCGGCCAACCTCGGCAAGAACGGGCCGCGCGACGTCACCGGCCTGAAGATGACGCACACGGTGCCCAACGAGCGGGTCGTGCTCGCCTGACGGTGAGCTGACCCCTCCGCACCACCACGGCGGGCCGCGACCGGATCACCGGTCGCGGCCCGTCGTCGTCCGTGCGGCCGGCGTCCTCCACCGCGGCCAGGTGCCGTCCCGGCCGGCGGCGAGCCGTCGTCCGGTGGGCCGGGACCTGGTGCGCCGGGCGTCAGGCCTGGGCGGCCGGCTCCTGCTCGGCGCCCGGGGCGGCCTCGGTGGCCAGGTCGGCCTGCCAGAGGTCAGGGCCGAACACCTCGTACTGGATGTCCTTGGCCGGCACCCCGCGGTCGATGAGCTGACTGCGCACCGCCCGCATGAACGGCAGCGGGCCGCACAGGTAGTACGCCGCCCCCTCGGGCAGCTCGAGCTGCGAGACGTCCATCGTCCCGGCGTGCACCCCGTCGACCGGCAGGCTGCTCGGCGCACCGCGCTCGTACCAGACGTGCATCGCGGCGCCGGGCAGCGACCGCACGTCGTCGAGCACCTGCCGGCGCAGCGCGAAGGACTCCTCGTCGGCGTCCGCGTGCAGCACGGTGATCGGCAGATGCGACCCGGCCGCGGTCAGGTGCGAGATCATGCCGGCCATCGGGGTGATCCCGATCCCGGCGCTGGCGAACACCACCGGTCGGCCGGAGTCGTCGAGCACGACGTCGCCGAAGGGCAGCGACAGGGTGAGCACGTCACCGACCTGAGCCTGGTCGCAGAGCAGGTTGGACACCTCGCCGTCGGGCTTGCCCCCGCCGCGCACCCGCTTCACCGAGAACTGGCGGTGCTCGCCGTCGTCGGCGCGGGTGAGGCTGTACTGCCGCGGCTGGTGCACCCCGTCGGGCATCCGCACCTTCACCGAGACGTACTGACCGGGCAGCGAGGTCTTGACCAGCCGGTCGTCGATCCGCTTGACCCGGAAGGTGACGACGGCGGGGGTCTCCTCGACCTTCTCCGCGATCTGCCAGTCGCGCCACACGGTCTCCGGCCGCACCCCGCGGGAGCTGTAGAGGCCGCGCTCCATGTTGATCAGCGCGTAGGCCATCAGCCAGTAGACCTCGTCCCAGGCGGCGGCCACCTCCGGGGTGACGGCGTCGCCCAGCACGTCGACGATCGCCCAGAACAGGTGCTCGTGGACGACGTCGTACTGCGCCGGGGTGATGCCCAGCGAGACGTGCTTGTGCGCGATCCGGGACAGCAGCTGCTCGGGGACCTGCTCGGGGGTCGTGACCAGGGCGCTGGCGAAGACGGCGACCGAGCCGGCCAGGGCGACCTGCTGCGTGCCCTCGGCCTGGTTGCCGCGGTTGAAGGTGCCGTCCAGCAGCTCCGGGTGCTCGCCGAACATGTGGCCGTAGAACCGGCGGGCGATCTCCTCGATGTTCTCGGCGACGACCGGGAGCGTCGCCTCGATGACCGGGCGGGAGCGATCGGAGAGCACAGTGCCTCGTTCCTGAGGGGCTTTGCGGCACCAGGGGACGGTGCCGCGGGGGACACCCGCCACTCTCGGCGCCGGGTCCCGGCCGGTTGAGGGACGTTGGTCCCTGGGATCAGGTGCGCAGGAGCTGACCGCAGCGGCCGCAACGGTCAGCGACCGGGTCGTCGGCCAGCCGGCCGCACTCGGGACAGACGCGCTCCAGCCAGCACACCGGGTCGCCGCCCTCCGGCCCGGCCGGACGCGGCCGCTCGGGGTCCTCCTGCTCGGTCACCGCTCCGCCTCTCGTCGTCGGGTCCAGACTGGACCCGACGACGACGTGCCGCAGCAGCGGAGGGCGGCCGCCGGCCGGCTCGAGGAGCCGGCCGGCCTGAGCTGCGGTGTTCGGCCTGAGCTTCGGCGGGCGGTCAGCGTCGCAGACCGTCCACTGGGCGGACGGCTGACCCAGTGCACCGCCGGACCGGTCGGCCGGTGCTGGCAGTTCCCCTGCCCTCGCTGTCCCATCGGACACTGGTCTGCGGTCCCCGTTGCTGTGCATCCTCGGCCCGTCGGGCAGCTCGCCCGACGACGGACGAGGGAGCGGAGCAATGTGGGCGGGTGTCGTGTTCGCGGTGTTGGTGGTGCTGTTCTTCCGGGCGATGGGCCGTGCCGGCGCACCGGCCCGGGAACGGCCGGTGCCAGTGTCGTGGTCCGCTGCGGCGCACCAGCTCGCCGCGGACGTCGTGTGCGGCGCCCGGGTGCACGCCGCCCTGGCCGCCGCTCACCGCGACCGCCTGGATCGGGGCTGGTGGGCAGGAGGGGGGACGGCCGACCTCCGTCACAGGCCCGAGCCGGCGAAGTGCCAGGACGACTGCTGACGGTGCGCGGCGCCGGGGGGCTGCGTGGCGGGGACTGCTCGCCACCGGGGGACTGCTCGCCACCCGGGCCCTGCTGGCCGGGGTCGGTCAGTCGCGGGGGCGCTTGCGGTCCTGCTCGGCGAGGAAGCGCTCGAGCTCGGCGCCGAGCTCGTCCCCACTGGGCATCTGGCCGGCGGTGCCCAGCAGGCCGGTGTCCTCCCGCGCTGCGGTGAAGCTGTCGAACTGCTCCTCCAGTGCGGCCACCACCGAGGTGTTCTCCGCCGACCGGCCGATCTGCTCGTCGACCTCGGTGCGGTTGGCCTCGGCCGCCTCGCGCAGCGTCTCGGTCGGCACGTGCAGCCCGGTCAGCTGCTCCAGGTGCTCCAGCAGCGTGAGCGAGGCCGCCGGGTAGGTGGCCTGGGCGAGGTAGTGCGGCACGTGCGCGGCGACGCCCAGGGCGTCGACGCCGGCCTCACCCAGCCGCAGCTCCAGCAGCGCCCCCACGCTGCCGGGGATGCGCATCTCGCCCCAGTAGACCGGGTAGGACTCGATCAGCTGACGCCGGGTCGCGTGCGCGGTGACGGTGACCGGCCGGGTGTGCGGCACCGGCATGGGGATGGCGTGCAGCGCGACGACGGTGGTCACCCCCATCCGTTCGACCAGCCCGGCGACCGCGGCGACGAAGCGCTCCCACGCGTAGTCCGGCTCGGTGCCGTGCAGCAGCAGGAACGGGCGCCCGCCGTCGTCCTCGAGTGCGTACAGGTTGATCTCCGGGGAGGTGATCGACTCGTACCGGTCACCGGAGAACGTCATCCGCGGCCGGTGGCCGCGGTAGTCGACCAGGCTGTCGACGTCGAAGCGCGCGATCAGCTCGTGCGGCAGGGTGGCCAGCAGGTGCGAGCCGGCGAGCGCGGCGGCGTGCGCGGCGTCGAACTCCCCGGCCAGGTCGTGCACCAGCACCAGGCCGGGCCGCTCCTCCGGCGAACCGACCTGCTCCTCGCGGTCGAGGAACGGTTCTGCCTCGGGGAGCACCTCGACGAGGTCCTCCGGTCGCTGCGGCACGGTGCGGCCTCCTGGGAACGGTCCGACGGGTCGACAGGTCCAGCCCCGGGAGGGACGGCGGCATTCCCGCCGTCCCTCCTCCGGGTCACCTGACCGGGTTCGGGTCCTCCGCGGACTCGCTCACCAGCTCGGCCCCCACGGTGTTCCCGGCGAGCACCCGGCGGGTGCCGTCGGGCTCTACCTCCGGGGACAGCCCGTCGAGGACGTCGCGTCCGTACCGGTAGGCCACCGCGATCAGGGCGGCGACCGGCACGGCGAGGAAGGCGCCGATGATGCCGGCCAGGCTGGCGCCGGCGGTCACCGCGAGGATGACCACGGCGGCGTGCAGGTTCAGCCCGCGGCCCTGCAGGATCGGCTGCAGCACGTTGCCCTCGATCTGCTGCACCACGACGATCAGGCCGAGGACGATCAGCGCGGTGGTGAACCCGTTGCTGACCAGGGCGATGAGCACGGCGAACGCACCGGCCGTGAAGGCACCGATGATCGGCACGAAGGCGCCGAAGAAGGTGAGCACCGCCAGCGGGACCACCAGCGGGACGCCCAGGATGAGCAGCCCGATGCCGATGAAGAACGCGTCGACGAAGCCGACCAGCGCCTGCTGGCGGATGAACTCCGACAGCGTCTTCCAGGTCTTCAGCGACAGCGCGGCCACGTGCGGTGCGGCGCTGGGACCGGTCTGCGCGGCCAGCCACGGCACCCAGCGGGGCCCGTCCTTGAGGAAGAAGAACGTCAGCACCAGCGCCAGCACCAGGTTGATGACGATGCTGCCGATGGCGGTGGCGGTCGTGTAGGCGTACCCGGCGATGTTCTGCGCGTTGGACTGCACCTGGTCGATCACGCCGTCGATCGCCTCGTCGACCTGGCCGTCGCCCAGGTTGAGCGGCGGGCCGGCCAGCCACTGCTGGATCTCCTGCAGACCGGCGCTGAACTGGTCGGCCAGGTCCTCGACCTGGTTGATCACCTGCGGGGCGATCCACGCGATGATGCCGCCGAGGGCTGCGAGGAACAGCAGCAGCGTCACGAGGGCGGCCAGCGCCGGCGGCCAGGAGTGCTTGCGCAGGAACCGGGCGAGCGGCCACAGCACGGTGGTGAACAGCAGGCCGAGGACGACGGGCAGCAGCACCACCCAGAGCTGGCCCAGGACGTACCCGATGATGATCAGGCCGAGCACGACGAGCACCAGTTCCCCGGAGCCGATCGCGAGGACGCGCGCGGCGGTCTGGAAGCGGCGCGCGCGCTCCGGGCCGGGCACGGGAGACCGGGTGGGCACCATGGTGTCGTCGTGGGTGGGCGCTCCCGGGCTGGAGCCGGCGTCGGGAGTCGTCGCCCCGGAACCTTCCGGGCCGGTCGCCCTCTGGTCGGACGGCGTCTCGGGGCGGGGCTCGGGACTCTGGTCGGGCATGCGCTGATCCCAGCACACCCGGGCGACGGGCACGCGCCGAAGCGACGCGATCCACCTCTCCCACCCCGCCCCGTCGGGCGGGCTGTCGGGGGTGCGTCGTAGGTTCCCGGCATGCCGAAGACCGCCACCGCCGACCGCGTCGACCGCGACGGGTTGCTCGCCTTCGTCCGCCCCCGCCACCACGCACTGCTGATGACCCGCCGGGCCGACGGCGAGCCGCAGCTCTCGCCGGTGACCTGCGGCGTCGACCCGGAGGGGCGGATCGTCGTGTCGACCTATCCGCAGCGGGCCAAGGTCGTCAACGCCCGCCGCGACCCGCGGGTGTCACTGTGCGTCCTCTCCGACGAGTTCGACGGGCCGTGGGTCCAGGTGGACGGCCGGGCGGAGGTGCTCGACCTGCCCGACGCGCTGGAGCCCCTGGTCGAGTACTTCCGGTCGATCAGCGGCGAGCACCCCGACTGGGACGACTACCGGGCCGCGATGCAGCGCCAGGGCAAGGTCCTGCTCCGGGTGACGATCGAGCGCTGGGGACCGGTGGCCACCGGCGGGTTCCCGCCGGAGCTGAACCAGGACACGCCCGCAAAGCCCTGAGCCTTGCTTTTGCCAAGGCAAGCTGCTGCACTTGCCTGGTGTCGTTCGTGGTGACCGTCGACCAGCGGGCCAGCCGTCGCGCCCCCGACCGGGTGCCGGCCGCCCTGCGGGTGCTCGCCGGCGTACCCGTGGTGCTGCGTTTCGAGCGCACTGCGGGTGATGAGTTTCAGGGGCTGCTCGACGACCCGTCCGCGGTGGTGGACGTGGTCCGGCGGCTGGTGCGGGAGGGCGACTGGAGCATCGGGATCGGGACAGGGCCCGTCCAGCGGCCCCTGCCGGCCAGCACCCGGGCCGGTGCCGGTCCGGCCTTCATCGCCGCGCGGGCCGCGGTCGAGGCGGCCAAGCGGCGTCCGGTGCGGATCGCGGTGCGCGGGCCGGTGCCGGACACGGCGGCGGACGCCCAGGCGGTGCTGACGGCGCTCGCCGCCCTGCTGGAGCGGCGCAGCGACCAGGCGGAGGAGGCGGTCCGGCTGGTGGAGGGCGGGCGCACCCAGGCCGAGGCGGCCGGCGAGCTGGGCATCAGCCGCCAGGCGGTCGGGCAGCGCCTGGCCGCCGGGCTGTGGGAGGTCGAACGCGACCTGCGGCCGACCGCGGCCCGGCTGCTCGCGCGGGCGGCGGGATGACCGTCGCCGCCCTGCTGGTCCTCGGTGCGCTGGCCGCGGCCGGCGCGGGCCTGACGCTGCGCGGGGAGCGGGTGCGCACCCCGATCGGCGCGCTGACCCTCGTCGTGCTGCTCGCCGTCGCGGCCGTGCTGGCCTGGCGCGTCGGGCGCACCGGGGACGTCGTGGACGCGGCGGCCGTCGTCCTCGCGGTGGCGGCCGCCGCGCTGGGCGGTGGCCCGGTGGCGATGGCGGTGCTGCGCGCCGCCGATCCGCAGCGTGATGCGCCGGCGGCCGGTCCCGCGCCGGCCCCTGCCGGTGCCGAGCCCGTCGTCGGCAAGCCGGCTCCGCGCAGCGTGGCCGACCCGGAGGTGCTGCGCGGCGGCGCCTGGATCGGGGCCCTGGAGCGCACGGTCATCGCCGGGACGGTGCTGGCCGGCTGGCAGGAGGGGCTGGCCGTGCTGGTCGCGGTGAAGGGGCTGGGCCGGTTCCACGAGGTGAAGGCGCCGGTCGCCGCGGAGCGGTTCATCATCGGCACCCTGGCCAGCGGCCTGTGGGCCCTGGCCTGCGTCGGCGTCGCCGTCCTGCTCCGCGGCTGACCGCACCGGGGTGGCCCCCGCTCACCGGCCGGCAGGGAGCGGCCGGCCGAGGGAGCTCCCGCTCGGGGTGTCCCGTCGAGGGGATGTCCCGCTGGGTGTGTCTGGCCGACGGGGGTGCCTGGCCCGAGGGTGTGTCTGGGCCGAGCTTGTGCTCTGCTCACCTGGGGTGAGCAGAGCACAAGCTCGGCCGGAGGCGGTCGGCCGGGCCGACGCGCAGCCGTCAGTCGCTGAAGACCTCGATCTGGGCACCCATCTCCACCAGCCGCTCGTACAGCTGCTCGTACCCCCGGGCGATGATGTCGACGTTGCGCAGCACCGACTGGCCCTTCGCCGCCAGCATGGCGAGCAGGATGCAGACCGCCGGACGGAGCGCCGGCGGGCAGACGATCTCCGCCCCCGACCACCGGGTCGGTCCGGAGACCAGCACCCGGTGCGGGTCGAGCAGCCGGACGTCGGCCCCGAGCCGGGTCAGGTCCGACAGGTGGATGGCGCGGTTGTCGTACACCCAGTCGTGGATGACCGTCTCGCCGGTCGCCGTCGCCGCGATCACCGCGAAGAACGGCAGGTTGTCGATGTTCAGCCCCGGGAAGGGCATCGGGTGCACCTTGTCGATCGGTGCCCGCAGCTGGGAGGGGTGGATGGTGACGTCGACCAGCCGGGTCCGGCCGTTCTCCGCGGGGTACTCCGGGGACAGCTCGTAGCGCAGCCCCATCTCGGTGAGGGTGGCCAGCTCGATCTCCAGGAACTCGATCGGCGCCCGCCGCACGGTCAGCTCCGAGCCGGTCACGATGCCGGCGGTGAGCAGGCTCATCGCCTCGACCGGGTCCTCGGAGATCGTGTAGTCGACGTCGGCGTCGAGCACCGGCCGGCCGGTGACCACCAGCGTCGTGGTCCCGAAGCCGACGATCTGCACCCCCAGCTTCTCCAGGTACAGGCACAGGTCCTGGACCATGTAGTTGGGGCTGGCGTTGCGGATCGTCGTCGTCCCGTCGTGCCGGGCGGCGGCGAGCAGGGCGTTCTCGGTCACGGTGTCGCCGCGCTCGGTGAGCACGATCGTCCGGTCCCGGCCCTCCGTCGGGCGCACTGTCGCGTGGTACTCCCCGGCGCGCGCCTCCACCTCCAGACCGAAGGGCCGCAGCGCGATCATGTGCGGCTGGACGGTGCGGGTGCCCAGGTTGCATCCGCCGGCGTAGGGGAGCTCGAAGGCGTCAGCGCGGTGCAGCAGCGGGCCCAGGAACATGATGATGCTGCGGGTGCGCCGGGCGGCGTCGGCGTCGATGGCGGCCAGGTCCAGCTGCTCGGGGACGACGAGGGTGAGGTCCCGGCCGGCTTCGTCCCAGGTGGCCGAGACGCCGATCGAGGTGAGCACGTCGAGGATGCGGTCGACCTCGACGATCCGGGAGACGTTGCGCAGCGTCGTCCGCCCGCGGTTGAGCAGCGAGGCGCACAGCAGCGCGACGGCGGCGTTCTTCGACGACTTCACCGTGACGCTACCCGACAGCGGGGTGCCGCCGCGCACCCGCAGGTGGGTGGGGCCGGGGCGGCCGACGGTGATCAGCTCGCTCTCCAGTGCCGCCGACAGCCGGCCGAGCAGCTCGAGGGTGAGGTTCTGGTTGCCCTGCTCGATCCGGGCGATCGCGCTCTGGCTGGTGTTCAGCCGCTCGGCGAGCTGGGCCTGGGTGAGGCCGTGGTGCCGGCGGGCGTCGCGGACCAGTGCGCCGATCTGGCGGAGTGACTGACCGGTGGCTTCCTCGGTGAGCATCATCGCCGGTCACGATATCTCACAGATGAGATCGGGACGGTCCTGTCGTGCAGCTCCCCGGTCGGCGGGGAGGCTGGCGCTCGGCACGACGGACGCCGGGTGTCGAACCGGTGAGCACTGGACATGATGGTGAGGCCCGGACCCGGCCCTGCCCACGACCGGTCCCTGCTGACGAGGAGTGCCCGTGCCCCAGAACCCGGTGCCGACCGGTTCCGTGTCCCACCCCGAGCTGCTGGCCGTCTACATCAACGACCACATCGCCGCGGCCGCCGGCGGCATCGAGCTGGTCTCGCGGATGATCGGGGTGCACCGGGGGAGGGAGCACGAGCACGCCCTCCGGCAGCTGCTCGACGAGCTGCGCGAGGAGAAGACCGCGATCACCGGCGTCGCGCGGGCGTTGGGCTTCCCGGTGCGGCAGTACAAGCAGTGGGCCACCTGGGTCGCCGAGAAGGCCAGCCGGGCGAAGCTGAACGGTCACCTGCTCAGCCGGTCCCCGTCCAGCGAGCTGGTCGAGTTCGAGTTCCTCGCTTCCGCCGTGCGGGGCAAGCGCAGCGGCTTCGAGACGCTGCGGATCGCGGCGACCGTCGACAGCCGGATCGACGCCGACCTGCTCGACCGGCTGATCCGGCAGGCCAACCGCCAGCACGACTGGGTCACCGAGGTGCGCCGGGACGTGGCGGCGAAGCTCTTCGGCGGTGACCCGAGCGCGCCGGACTTCGCGGCCGACACCGGCAACGGCGACGGCGGGGGCGGCGACAACGAGGGCGGGGGCACGGGCGAGCGGAGCTGAGCTCCCGCTGCGCGGTGCGGAGGTCGGCGGTAGACACGTCGGCATGTGCCACGACCACGACAGCCGCCCGCCCGCACCACCCCGCAGCGGCGACGTCGCCGAGCGCGGCTCGCTGACCCTGACCGCAGCCGACGGCACCGAGTTCACCGCCGCCTTCGCCGCCCCCGCGGGACCGGCGAGAGCGGGCGTGGTGATCCTCCCCGACATCCGCGGCCTGCACCCCTACTACGTGGCCCTCGCCGAGCGCTTCGCCGAGGCCGGCCTCCCCGCGGTCGCCATCGACTACTTCGGCCGCACGGCCGGGGTGGCCGCCACCGGCAGCCGCGAGGAGGACTTCGACTGGCAGAGCCACATCCCGCAGACCACCGCCGAGGGCGTCGACGCCGACACCGCCGCCGCCGCGGCCTACCTGCGCAGCCGCACCGACCCGGCGCTCCCGGTGGTCACGGTGGGCTTCTGCTTCGGTGGGAGCCACGCCTGGCGGCAGTCCGGCGGCGACCTGGACATCGCCGGCTCGGCCGGCTTCTACGGCCGGCCGTCCATGGTCGGGGACGCCGCGCAGCGCGCCGCGAAGCCGGTGGTGATGATCATCGCCGGCGCGGACTCGGCGACGCCGGTGGAGGAGCAGCGGCAGCTGGCCGCCACCATGCGCGCCGCCGGCGCCGACGTGGACGAGGTCGTCTACGAGGGCGCGCCGCACTCCTTCTTCGACCGGGCGTTCGGGGAGTGGGCCGAGGCCTGCGACGACGCCTGGCGGCACGTGCTCGCGCTGACCGACCGGGTCGCCGCCGGCTGACCACCTGCTCGTTCCTCCCGCCGCGGTGCCTACGCTCGCGGGATGAGCGAGCAGCAGCCGATCGAGCAGGGTGTCCTCGACCTGGCGCAGCGGGTCTTCGGTCTGGCCCGGGCCGGGCACACCGAGGAGCTCGCCGCCTACGTCGACGCCGGCGTGCCGGTGGACCTGACCAACGAGAAGGGCGACACCCTGCTCATCCTGGCGGCCTACCACGGCCACCCGGAGACGGTCGCCGCGCTGCTGGCGCGCGGGGCCGAGCCCGACCGGGCCAACGACCGCGGCCAGACCGCACTGGCGGCCGCGGTGTTCAAGCAGTCGGCCGACGCGGTGCGCGCGCTGCTCGCCGCCGGCGCCGACCCCGACGCCGGCGGTCCCAGCGCCCGCGCCACGGCGCAGTTCTTCGAACTGCCGGAGATGAGCGCCCTGCTGGAGCGCCCGGCCGGCTGACCGCGGTCAGTCCGCCGGGCGCACGGCGCGGGCCGCGAGCAGCGCGCCTCCGGCCGCCGCCAGCCCGACGAGGGCGGCGACGGTGGTCGGCACCGCCGGGGGTACCGGCAGGAGGCCGGCGCCGGCGACGGCGAGCGCGCCGCCGGCGGTGGCTCCCGCCGCCCAGCCGACCCAGCGCACCAGGAGCCGGGCCGGCACCCGCGCCGTCCGCGGGGTGACCGCGGCCAGCGCCGCCGTGCTGTGCACGACGGCCAGCGCGAACGCCAGCGCCGTCAGCCGGCCCCAGGCGCCGGGGTCGCCGCCGTCCAGCCAGGACAGCGCGGCAACCCCGATGAGCACCGCGGACGCCGCCGAGCCCGGCGCGGCCACCGCCGCGCCCAGTGCCACCAGCCCGGCGGCGGTCAGGGCGACACCGATCACCGTCAGCTCCGGAGCCGGCAGCAGCACCGCCGCGAGCCCGGCCAGCGCCAGCACCACCCGGGGGCTCACCGGCGCACCCCGCGGCCACCGGACCGCGCAGCGGCGCGGGCGAGCTCGACCAGCACGGCGTCCAGCGTGCCCCGGCCGGCCCAGGGCACCACCGGCACGCCCAGCGACTGCAGCTGCCGGATGCGGGTGTCCCGCTCCACCAGCCACAACCGGGTCACCGGCCCGGCCCAGGGGCCGTCGTCGCTTCCCGGCAGCGCGTCGGCCGGCAGCGTGTCCACCACGACCACCGGGTGCCCCGCCCGGCTCAGCGCCGCCGCCGTCTCCCCGACGTGCCGACCCACCAGCGGGCTGACCAGCAGCACCAGGGCCCGGGGGTCCAGGCCGGCCGGCACCGGCATCCGCGGCTCGGCGCCTCCGGTGCGCGGCGCCGCGGTGTCCAGCAGCGCCGACTGCAGCCGGTCCAGTTGGCCGCGGCCGGCGCGGGCGGGCAGCACCCGGCCGGTGGCGGCGTAGGTCACCAGCCCGACCCGGTCGCCGAGCTGCAGGTAGAACGCGGCCAGGGCGGCGGTGGCGCGCACGGTCACGTCGACGCCGCTGGCCCGGCCGCCGATGCCCTCGCTGGTGCCGGCGTCGAAGCGGGCATCGGCGAGCAGCACGACGTCGGCGTCCCGCTCGGTGGTCGTGGCGGTGACCTGCAGCTCGCCCGCGCGCAGCGAGGTGCGCCAGTTGATCCGGCGGATCCGGTCCCCGGGGACGAAGGCGCGCACCCCGGCCAGCTCGGTGCCCTCCCCGCGGTGCGGCGAGCGGTGCAGCCCGATCCCGCCCCGCGCCCGGGGCACCAACGCGGCGCCGGTGTAGGGCGCGGACAGCGGGAGCACGCGCACCCGGCGGCCGGGCAGCTCCACCGGGCCGGCGCGCAGCAGCCCGCCGCAGGCGGAGAGGGTGACCAGCACCGGGCCGACGGGGGCGATGCCCCAGCGCCGGGCCAGCAGGTCGACGGTCACCGACAGTCGCCCGCCGGCATCGGGACGGTCGGCCCGGTCGACCGTCCCGCGGCCGGCCGGCTGCACCCAGCCAGGGGTGCCGACGACGACGGCGGCGGTCTGCGCGCCCGGTCCGCCGTCCACCCGGACGGTCAGCGGGAGCCGAGCACCCTCGGGCACCGCGGCGTCGGCGAGGTCGACGTCCACCAGGGGCTCACCGGCCGGACGGCGGGTCAGCGCCAGCGCGGCCAGCGCCAGGGGGGCGGCGAGCACCAGCAGGTCGACCCGGCGGACCAGGACGGCGAGCAGCGCGAGCGCCGCCGGCAGCACGGTGACCCGGACCAGCGCCGCGGTGGGCTGCCAGCGCACCGCTCAGCCGACGCTGCCGGCGAGCCGGCTGGCCGGCACGGGCACCTCACCGAGCACGGCGGCAGCGACGTCGTCGGCGCCGACCCGGTTCATCCAGGTCTCCGGCCGCAGGGTGAGCCGGTGCCCCAGCGCGGCCACGCCGACGGCCTTCACGTCCTCGGGCACGACGTGGTCCCGGCCGCGCAGCACGGCCAGCGCGCGGGCGGGCAAGCACGGTCAGCCGGTCGTGCGCGCGTCGGTGCAGCCACTGCATCGACGTGCGACGACGCGGGTGCCCGACTCGGGTGCAGCGGCTGTACCCACCCGCGCCGACGGTCGGCGGGTGGCCCGACCGTCAGCCGGCCGGCGCGGGGGCGCGCCGACCGAGCGCGACGGTGAGGACGACGAGCAGCAGGCAGGCGCCGCAGCCGATCACCGCCACCCCGGTGTACCCGCCGGTCGTCGGGTACGCGGCGCCGGCGGGGGTGGCGATCTCCAGCACGGTGGCGCTGAGCGCGCTGCCGACGGCGAAGCCGATGTAGCGCATCACCTGGTTCAGGCCCATCGCGCTGCCGGTCTCCCCGGCGGGCACGGCGGTGA
Organism: Modestobacter sp. SYSU DS0511; assembly: GCF_054050755.1. Classification (NCBI taxonomy): domain Bacteria; kingdom Bacillati; phylum Actinomycetota; class Actinomycetes; order Geodermatophilales; family Geodermatophilaceae; genus Modestobacter; species Modestobacter sp. SYSU DS0511. The sequence goes on along the minus strand of NZ_JBJGZY010000037.1, from coordinate 13,409 downwards.
CGATCAGCCCGGGCAGTGCCGCGAACGTCGTCCCCACGCCCAGGCCGGCGACGGCCATGGCCGCGAACAGCTGCCACAGGTCGGTGCGGGCGAAGCCGACGAGCAGCTCCCCGACGGCGAGCACCAGCGCGCCGATCGGCAGCACCCAGCGCGCGCCGACCAGCCGGTCCAGCGGGCGGGCCACCCAGCCGGCGGCGAAGCTGGCCACCGAGAAGGGCAGCAGGATCAACCCGGCGACGACGATCGAGGAGCCGAACCCGTAGCCGGTGGACTCCGGGGTCTGCGCCAGCCGCGGCACGGAGGACAGCAGCAGGTAGTTGGCCAGCCCGATGAGCAGGGCCCCCACGTGCGCGGTGGCGGCGGTGCGCCCGCGAGCCAGCCGCAGGTCGACCAGCGGGGCGTCGGCGTGCAGCTGCCACACCGCCCAGCCGGCCAGGGCGGCGAGCGACAGCGCGACCAGCCCGAGGACGGCGGGCGAGGTCCACCCCCAGTCCTCGCCCTCACCGAGCGCGAGCAGCCCGGCGGTCAGGCCGACCCCCAGCAGGGCGGCGCCGAGCAGGTCGAGGTGGCGGCCGGCCGTCGCCGGCGGGCGCGGGTAGACCACCGCGGCGGCGACGAGGGCGACCGCGCTGGCGACGGCGCCGAACCAGAACGCGGCGTGCACCCCACCGACCTCCGCGATCAGCCCGGTCAGCGGGTACCCCAGGCCCAGGCCCGCGGCGACCGTCACCGACAGCGCCGCCGCGGTCGAGCGGGCCCGGTCCGGGGGCAGCGCCGAGCGGGCGGTGGCGATCGCCAGCGGGGTGACGGCCAGTCCGAGCCCCTGCAGCGCGCGGCCGGCGATCAGCCAGCCCAGGCCCAGCGGCAGGGCGGCGAGCACGCTGCCGAGCACCACCACGGAGAGGACGACGAGCACCACGGTGCGGCGGTGCCGGCCGTCGCCCAGCCGCCCGATCACCGGGCTGGCGACCGCGCCGACCACCAGGGTCACCGTCAGCGCCCACTGCGCGCTGGTGACCGAGACGTCGTTGGCCTCGGCGATGGCCGGGATCAGCGGCGCGCCCAGGCTGCTGATCACCGCGACCAGCATCGCCAGGTAGATGAGCACCGGGACCAGCGCCGGGGGCGCGCTGCCCGCTACGGCCGTGCTGGCGCGGGCGGCTGGTTGCGTCACGGAACTGGACGGTAACCGCGGGCGGCGGCACCGGGCCGGGGGCTTCCGGCCAGCGGAGATACCCGTCGGTAACGTGGGGCCTCCGACGAGGGGGAGGTGCGATGCCCGGCTGGGTGCAGGACGCGGTGTGGTGGCACGTCTATCCGCTGGGCTTCGTGGGGGCCGAGCAGGAACGGGGCGACGACGTCGTGCGGCACCGGCTGCCCCGGCTGGTCGACTGGCTGGACTACGCCGTCGAGCTCGGCGTGAACGGGCTGGCGCTCGGGCCGGTGTTCGCCAGCGGCACGCACGGCTACGACACCGAGGACCACCGGCGGATCGACCCGCGGCTGGGCGACGACGCCGACTTCGACGCGCTGCTCGCCGCCTGCCACGACCGTGGGCTGCGGGTCCTGCTGGACGGTGTGTTCAACCACGTCGGCCGCGGGCACCCGGCGTTCCGGGCGGTCCTGGAGCAGGGGCCGGGCGCGCCCACCGCCGGGATGTTCCGGCTGCGCTGGCCGCACGGCCCGGGCGCGGAGCCCGAGTACGAGACCTTCGAGGGGCACGGGCAGCTGGTCGCCCTGGACCACTCCGCCCCGGCCGTGGCCGACCTCGTCACCGACGTGATGACGCACTGGCTGGACCGCGGCGCCGACGGCTGGCGGCTGGACGCCGCCTACGCCGTGCCGCCCTCGTTCTGGGCGGGCGTGCTGCCGCGGGTGCGCGAGCGGCACCCGGACGCGTACGTCGTCGGCGAGGTCATCCACGGCGACTACGCCGGGATCGTGCGCGGGTCCGGGATGGACTCGGTGACCCAGTACGAGCTGTGGAAGGCCGTCTGGAGCTCGCTCAACGACGGCAACCTGCACGAGCTCGCGCACGCGCTGGGCCGGCACGACGAGTTCCTGGGCACCTTCGTGCCGCTGACCTTCGTCGGCAACCACGACGTCACCCGGATCGCCAGCCGGCTCACCGACCCCCGGCACCTGGCGCACGCGCTGGTGGTGCTGTTCACCGTCGGCGGGACGCCGTCGGTGTACGCCGGTGACGAGCAGGCGTTCACCGGCGTGAAGGAGGACCGCGCCGGCGGGGACGAGGCGGTGCGCCCGCCGTTCCCGGCGACGCCCGCGGAGCTGGCCCCGTTCGGGGAGCCGACGTTCCGGCTGCACCAGGAGCTGATCGGGCTCCGGCGCCGGCACCGCTGGCTGCACGCGGCGCGCACCGAGGTGCTGCACCGGGACAACCGGCAGCTGAGCTACGCCAGCAGCGCCGACGGGGAGCGCCTGCTGGTGGCCCTCAACCTGGCCGACACCCCCGCCGTCGTGCCCGCCCCGGGCGCCGGCGCGCTGCTGGCCGGCGCCGGGCAGGTGCAGCGGGACGCCGTCCGGCTCGAGCCGCACGGCTGGGCGGTGCTCGAGGGTTGAGCTCTGCCCGGCGGAGACCGGCCCCTGGTGGGGCATCTCACCGCGCCCGGTTGGAACGCCGGGCGCCGGTGTGGTGTCGTTCTCGGACGTGACCACCGCCCCCGCCCCGGCCGCCCGCACCCCGAGGCGGGCCTACCTGGTGTGGGGCGTGGGGCTGCTGGCCTACGCGGTGGCGATCTTCCACCGCGGGTCGCTCGGCGTGGCCGGCGTGCAGGCGCAGGAGCGGTTCGACGCCGGCGCCTCGGCGGTCTCGCTGTTCCTGGTGCTGCAGCTGGCCGTCTACGCCGGCCTGCAGGTGCCGGTGGGCGTGGCGCTGGACCGGTTCGGCTCCCGGGCGATGATCGTCGCCGGTGCGCTGACCATGTCCGCCGGGCAGGCCGTCCTCGCGCTGGCCACCGACGTGCCGACCGCCGTCGCCGCCCGGGTGCTGGTCGGCGCCGGCGACGCGATGACCTTCATCAGCGTGCTGCGGGTCGTGCAGCTGTGGTTCACCGGCCGCACCGTCCCGGTGATCACCCAGCTGACCGGCATCCTCGGCCAGATCGGCCAGATCGTCGCCGCGTACCCGCTGGTCGCGCTGCTGCGCGACACCTCCTGGCCGGCCACGTTCCTCGGCGCCTCCGCGGTTGGCGTGCTCGCCGCGGTGCTGGTACTGGTCGCGCTCTCCGACGCCCCGCCCGGCACCCCGGTGGCCACCCCGGCCGGGCTGGGCCAGGTGCGCGCCAACCTGGTGGCCACCTGGCGGGAGCCGGGCACCCGGATCGGGATGTACACCCACCTGGTCACCCAGTTCTCCGGCACCGTGTTCGCGTTGCTGTGGGGCTTCCCGTTCCTCACCGTCGGCGAAGGGCTCAGCGACGGCACGGCGGCCACCCTGCTCACCCTGCTGGTGCTGGTCGGCATGGGCTTCGGCCCCCTCCTGGGCCGGCTGGTGGGCCGCTGGCCGATGCGCCGCTCGGTGCTCGTCTTCGGCATCCTCGGCGTCACCGCGGTCACCTGGACCGTCGTGCTGCTCTGGCCGGGACGGGCGCCGCTGTGGCTGCTCGTCGTCCTGGTGCTCGTGCTCGGCACCAACGGCCCGGGGTCGATGATCGGCTTCGACTACGCGCGCACCGAGAACCCGGTCGAGCGGGCGGGCAGCGCCAGCGGGGTGGTCAACGTCGGCGGGTTCGTCGCGTCACTGCTGACCATCCTGGCCATCGGCGCGGTGCTCGACCTGCTCAGCCCCGGTGGCACCACCGACTACAGCCGGGACGCCTTCCGGGCCGCGTTCGCCGTGCAGTACGTCTTCTGGGCGGTCGGGTTGGTGGGCGTGCTGCGGCACCGCAAGGCGCTGCGCGCCCGGCTGGCCCGGGACGGCGTCGTCATCGCTCCGCTGCACATCGCGGTCGGCGCCCGGCTGCGCGGCCGCTCGGCCTACGAGGCGCCGGCCGACGACGGGGAGCCACCGGTCGGCCGCTGAGGCCGGTTCAGATCGAGCGGGTCTCCCCGGCGCGGTCGGCGAAGGCGCCGTAGAGGTCGCCGTCGAGTGCTGCCTGCACCCGGCGGCGCATGTCCCGCACCGCCTCGGCGTCGTCCTCGGCGGCCTGCTCGGGCAGCTGGGCCGCGGTGTTGTCCGCGGCCCGGGCGATCTCGGCCCGCTGCTCGTCGTCCCGGCAGGAGACGGCGACGTCGCGGAGCATCCGCAGCACCGAGGTGAGCACGGTCGGCTCGTCGCCGCCGTAGCGGCTCAGCTGACCACAGCACAGCTCCAGGTAGTACCGCAGGTCCCGGTCGGGGACGATCGCCCGGCCGGTGCCGTCCTCGTCCCGGTGCAGGGTCGGCCCCAGGTGGGAGCCGACGATCCGGGACAGCAGGTCGCCCATGTGCCCCACGGCGATCGCGGCGGTGACCGGGTCGTTGATGCCGGGCGAGACGGCCTTCACCGCGATGTCCTCCAGCTGGCGGAAACCGAAGCCGGCGTCCTGGTCGAGGGTGCGCTCGTAGCCCAGGTCCACCGCGCCGGTGACCTCCTCGGTGAACTCCTCGGGCAGCTCGCCGCCCCGCCGGGCCCAGACGGTCGCGATCGGCGTACCGCGCACCAGGTGGTCCCCGGGCCGGGTCTCGATCCGCACCACCGCGTCGTGCTCGCGGGCGCACCGGACCAGTCGCTCGACGTCGACGCTGCGCACGTACCCGCTCGCCGGGGACGGCAGCAGCCGGCCGGCGGACTGGTCCAGGTGCAGCTGGTCGGGGTCGTCGATCGGCTCGTCGTAGTCGGGGTAGAAGGACGTGATGGCGGTCGTGGTCTCGCCGTGGACCATCAGCATGAGGGTGTCCACCCGGAGGACCCGGGTCATGTGCGAGATGAAGGTCAGGCCCGCGGCGAACGCGGCGATGCCCAGCAGCAGCGCGACCAGCGCGCTGACCACCGGCACCGGGGACGAGCTGCTCAGCTGGCGCATTGCGACGATGTTGTAGACGAAGGCTGCCGTCAGCACGGCCAGCACGCCCTTCCAGACCGGGTCCCGGGTGATCTCCCGCAGCAACCGCGGGGAGAACTGCTGGGAGGCGAGCTGCAGGGCCACCACGGTGAGGCTGAAGGTCAGGGTCGTGATGGTCACCACCGCGGTGGTGACGACCTGGAACAGCGTGGACGCCGCGCTCTGGTCGCCGGGCCACAGGTGGGTGAGCCAGCCGCTGGTGGGGCGGATCGTGGTCAGGCCCAGCGACGCCCCGGCGGCCACGACGCCCGCGACCAGCGGCCACAGCCACAGCGGGGCCCGCGAGCCCTCCGCGCTGTTGTGCCGGCGGCCGCCGTTCACGATCGGCCCCCGGCGCGCCGGGCGAGCGCGATCGCGTAGGCGAAGGCCCGGCCGTCGCGCTCGACCGGGAGCACGAGGTGTTCGACGTCGGTGGCGTCCGGGAGCGTGGCCAGCCGCTCTGCCAGCTCCGGCACCGGGTCGCTCGCCCAGATGGCCAGCACCCCACCGGGCCGCAGGGCGCCCAGCGCGCGGGTGAGCCCCGGGAGCGCGTACAGCCCGGCGTTGCGCTGGTGCACCAGGAACGCCGGGCCGTTGTCGACGTCGAGCAGCACCGCGTCGTACGTGCCCGGTGAGCTCGCCAGGTGCTCGGCGACGTCGGCGGTGTGCAGCCGGAGCCGCGGGTCGGCGGGCAGCGCGGGCAGCAGCCCCTCGCCGGCCCAGCCGACCAACGCCGGCTGCAGCTCGGCCACCTCGACCAGCGTCACCCGGGGGTCGGCCAGTGCGGTGGCCGCGGTCCAGCCCAGTCCCAGTCCGCCGACCAGCACCCGCAGGTCCCCGCCGGCGCAGCGGGCCAGCGCCTCGGTGGCCAGGGCGCGCTCGGTGGAGGTGTCGACGTCGTCCATGGCGAACACGCCGTCGACGATGAGCTCGAGGTGTTGGGCGCCGTCGTCGGTGGTGCGCCGGCGAAGCGCCACCTCGCCGTGCGGGCCACTCGCCCGGCCGAGCTCGGTGACGTCAGGGGGCGCGGTCGGGGTCGGGCGGTGGTTCAGCGGGGCCTCCGGGGGTGGTTCCGCGTCGGCGTGGCTGACCGTGCACGGTGCACTCTGCCACGGGCGTCATCACCGCACGCGCGGGCGTCCTCAGCCGCGCCCGGCACGCAGCCGGAGGCGCTGTCCGGGGCGGAGCTGGGCGCAGCGGTCGACGTCGGCGTCGGCGACGTAGCCGATCACCGGGTAGCCGCCGGTCACCGGGTGGTCGGCGAGGAACAGCACCGGCAGCCCGGACGGTGGCACCTGCAGCGCTCCCCGCACCATCCCCTCGCTGGGCAGCTCCCCGGCGCGCAGCCGCTCCAGCGGGGCGCCGTCCAGTCGCAGCCCCACCCGGTTGCTCTCGCTGGTCACCGTCCACGACTGCCCGGTGAGCGCGGCCCAGCCGGCGTCGCCGAACCAGTCCTGCCGCGGCCCGGGCAGCACGGTGACCGTGACCTCGCCGTCCGGCGGGTCGGGCACCGGGGCCAGGTCGACGCCGGGCGCCGGGTCGACCGGCTCGCCGACCGGGAGCACGTCGCCGGCGGCGACCACCGCGGGGCCGAGCCCGGCCAGCAGGTCGGTGGCCCGGGAGCCGAGCACCGGTGGGACGTCGATGCCGCCGCGGACGCCCAGGTAGGTGCGCAGCCCGCTGGACGGCGGACCCAGCCGCAGCTCGCTGCCGGCGCGGAGCAGGGTCGGGGCGTCGTGCGGGGCGCCGGGGCAGCGCGCGCCGGTGGTGACCACGAGCAGGTCGGCCTCCGCGCGGACGGCGAGCCCGCCGAGGGTCACCTCCAGCACCGCGGCGTCGGTGCGGTTGCCCACCAGCCGGTTGGCCAGCGCGGCCGACGCCCGGTCGCAGGCACCGGAGCGGCCGATGCCCAGCGCCGCCTGCCCGACCCGGCCGCCGTCCTGCACCGTGGTCAGCGCCCCGGTGGCCAGCACGGTCAGCGCGCGGCTCACGGTCCCACCTCGACGAAGCGCACGCGGGTGCCCGGCCGGAGGAGCGCGGCCGGGTCGCGGTCGAGGTCGAACACGGCGACGTCGGTGTGGCCGATCAGCTGCCAGCCGCCGGGGGACTCCCGCGGGTAGACGCCGCTGAACTCGCCGGCCAGCGCGACCGAGCCGGGGGGCACCTTGGTGCGCGGGGTGGCCCGGCGGGGCACGTCCCAGGCGACGCCGGGCTGGGTGAGGTAGCCGAAGCCGGGCGCGAAGCCGCAGAAGGCCACCGTCCACTCGGCGCCGGTGTGCCGTTTGACCAGGCGGGCCGGGGAGAGCCCGAGGAGGCCGGCGACCTCGGCGAGGTCGGCGCCGTCGTAGTGCACCGGCAGCTCGACGGTCTCCCCGGCGACCTGGGTGTCCGGCCGCGGGGGAGTAGCCCGCACCGCCGCGGCCACGGCGGCCAAGGAGGTCTGCGCCGGGTCGGTCACCAGCAGGACGGTGCGCGCGGCCGGGACGACGTCGACCACCCCGTGCGGCGGGTCGGCGCTGAGCGCGGCGTAGAGCGCGAGGACGTCGTCCAGCCCGTCCAGCTCGACCAGCAGGGCGGCGCTGCCGCTGGGGAGCAGGCGCATCAGGCCGCGAACGCCGAGAGCTCCACGCCGGCGTCCGCCAGCGCGGCACGGACCTGCCGGGCGATCTCCACCGCGCCGGGGGTGTCGCCGTGCACGCAGATCGACCCCGGCCGCAGCGTCAGCTCCCCGCCCTCGACGTCCCGGATCGGTTCGCCGGTGGCCATCGCCACGCACCGGGCGGCGATCTCGGCCGGGTCGTGCAGCACCGCGCCGGGCAGCCGGCGGGAGACCAGCGTGCCCTCGGGGGTGTACGCGCGGTCGGCGAACGCTTCGTGCACCACGGTCAGCCCGGCCTCGGCCGCCAGCCGGAGCCACGCCGAGCCGGGCAGCCCGAGCACCGGCAGCTCCCGGTCGTAGGCGACGACGGCGGCGACCACCGCGGCCGCCTGCTCCTCGTGGTGCACGATCGCGTTGTAGAGCGCGCCGTGCGGCTTGACGTAGCGCACCCGGTCGCCGGCGATCCGGGCGAAGCCCTCGAGCGCACCGATCTGGTAGACGACGTCGGCGGTCAGCGCCTCGGGCTCCACGTCGATGAACCGCCGGCCGAAGCCCGGCAGGTCGCGGTAGCCGACCTGGGCGCCGATCGCGACGCCGGACTCGACGGCCCGCGCGCAGACGCGCCGCATGATCGTGGCGTCGCCGGCGTGGAAGCCGCAGGCGACGTTGGCGCTGGTGACCACGCCCAGCAGTGCGTCGTCGTCGCCGAGCGCCCACTGGCCGAAGCCCTCACCGAGGTCGGAGTTCAGGTCCACAGCGGTCATGGGTCCAGCCTCCCTCACGCGAACAGGTCGATCACCGGGCGGACCGAGTTCACCGCCAGGTACAGGGTGACCAACCAGGCGACCCAGCCGATGGCCAACAGCCAGCGCGGGTAGCGGTAGCCGTTGAGCAGGTCGGTGCGGCGGGTGGCCACCCAGAGCAGCACGGCGATGCCGATCGGCAGGAGCAGGCCGTTGAACGCCCCGGCGAAGACCAGCAGCGTGGTCGGCGCGGTGCCGATCAGCACGTAGACCAGCGAGGTGACGGCGATGAAGCCGACGACCAGCAGCGAGCGGGTGCGGTCGGAGGTCCGCGTCCGGGAGGTCACGAAGGACACCGAGGTGTACGAGGCCCCGATGACGCTGGTGATCGCCGCGGCCCACAGCACGATGCCGAACACCCGCAGCCCCACCTCGCCGGCGGCCTGCTCGAACGCCGACGCGGCCTGGTTCGCCGGGTCGAGCGCGGCGCCCCCGGTGACCACGCCGAGGATCGCCAGGAACAGGACGATGCGCATGATCGCGGTGATCAGGATGCCGGTGACCGAGCCGCGGGTGATGTCCCGGACCCGGCCGGGGCCGGAGACGCCCGAGTCGAGCAGCCGGTGGGCGCCGGCGTAGACGATGTAGCCGCCGATGGTGCCGCCGACCAGCGTGGTGATCGCCAGGACGTCGATCTCCTCGGGGAGCACCACGTTGCGCAGCGCCTGGCCCACCGGCGGGCCGGAGGTGATGGCGACGTAGGTGGTCAGCACGATCATCACCAGCCCGAGGGCGACGACGATCCGGTCGACCGCCACCCCGGCCCGCCTGCTCAGGAAGATGCCGATGGCGATCAGCGCGGAGAGCGCACCGCCGATCTTCGGGTCGAGCCCGAGCATCGCGTCGGCGCCCAGTCCCGCGCCGCTGACGTTGCCGATGTTGAACACCAGCCCGCCGATCAGCAGGAAGGCGGCCATCACCCAGCCGAGGCCCGGGGCGACCAGGTTGCCCAGCTCCTGGGCCCGCCGGCCGCTGACGCCGATGACCCGCCAGACGTTCAGCTGGAGCGCGATGTCGATCAGGATCGAGACGACGATGGCGAACGCGAACGCGGCGCCCAGCTGCACCGTGAAGGTCGTGGTCTGGGTGATGAACCCGGGTCCGATGGCCGAGGTGGCCATCAGGAACATCGCGCCCAGCAGGGTGGATCGGGTGCTCGACGCCAGCCGACCGGTGGGCTGCCCGGTCGCCTCGCCGGGGGACTGCTCTGCGGTCATCGCTCTCCCTCACGGTGGTGGGCGGGCGAGCGGTACCCCGGTGCGCGTGGGCGAACCCGCCGGGTCAGCCCTCCCCGGTGGCGGTGCGGAAGCAGGCAGCGATCTGCTCCTCCCGGGCCGCCTGCTCGGCGCTGCTCAGCTCGCCGGGAGGCGAGTCGCCCCAGCCCTCCAGGTGGCCGTCGGGGGACAGGTGGACGTCGACGCCCAACTGCTCGAGGCACGGTGGGAGGTCGGTGCCGTCGATCGGGCCGGTCGGGAACTCCAGGTGCCTCGGCTCCTCGCCGGTGGTGAACGGGTGGACGGGCAGCTCGCCCGCGCTCATCCGCACCTCGCCGGCGCCCCAGGTGATGGGCGTCGTCACCACGCCCAGCGGTACCCCGTCGACCACCGGTAGCGGGTCGAAGTCGCGGACCAGGTCGCCGTCGGGCGCACGGTCCAGGCTGGGCGAGTACTCCGCCACCGCGCCGGGTTCGGCCAGGACGAGCAGCGGCCCGGTGTCCGCGGAGACGTCCATGAGCGCCAGCCGCTCGCGGCCGGTGATCGGCATCGACGTGACGGCGGGCGTCAGCTCGGCGGGCTCGGCTCCCCGGGGGCCGGTGAACCACGCCCAGGACCACTGCGCTCCGGCGCGGGCGATCACCACGACCCAGCGGTGCCCCCCGGGCACGTCGCCGGCGTAGACCACGCGCTGGGTGCCCGGCTCCGGCGCCGGCGCGTCCCCGCCGTAGGAGACGCCGTCCAGCCCGACGGCGAGGTCCCAGTCGAGCGCGGCCACCGCCGCCAGGAACTCCTCGTCGTCGGCGAGGGAGCCGCGCACCGGCGCGTCGTAGAGGACGGGAGCCGGGGTGACGACCGAGGCGCGGGATGCCCGGTCGGTGCCCGGCGCCCCGGCCGTCGTCCCGGCGAACGACGCGCCGGTGGCCAGCAGGACGACGGCCACGGCACCGGCGCACCACGCGACCGCGCGGCGGCGACGGCCCCGGGCCAGCGCGGCCGCCCTGGCCGCGGTGCTCGGGCCGCCCGGGGGATCGGCCAGGGCGGTGAGCTCCCGCAGCCGGGCGGCGACGGCCTGATCGACCGGGGTCGTCACGACGGCCGCCGGTAGATCGCGTCGGGGTCCTCGTCGGTCGCCGGACGGTCCGGTTCGGTCGGCACCGGTACGGGGGCGGGGAGCGGCGCCGGTCGTGGCCGGGGTGCGCGGGGCGCCGGTGAGGTGGCGGGCCGGCGGTAGCCCGCGTCCGGGTCGCCGTCCGGGTCGTCGTCCGGGTCGGGCTCCAGCGCGTCGGCGTCCGCGGGTGCGCGGGTGACCACGGCTGGTCCCGGTGTGGGTGTGGGCGCGGGTCTGGGCGTCGCGGGGGCGCCGCCCGGTGCGGCCTCCGCGTCCGCGAGCAGCGGCCCGAGGACGGCCAGCGCCTCGGCGAGCGCGTCCGCGACGTCGGTGGTCGAGCAGCTCAGCAGGGCCGCGACCGCCGGCTCGTCCAGCCGCTCGTGCAGCCGCAGCACCGCGATCGCCCGGGTGCGCGGGTCGAGGGCGGCGAGCGCCCGCAGCCAGGTCCGGTCGGCCTCGGGGAGGTGGTGGTCGCCGTCGGCGTCGACCATCACCGCGTCGGCGGTCCCGGCGTGCCGCAGCGAGGCCCGGACCAGCGCGTCGCGGGTCTCCTCCCGCGCCTCGCCCGGTGATCCCAGGTGGCGCCACCGGCGGTGGGTGCGGGCCAGCGCAACGACGAGGAGCTCGCGGGCCGCGGACCGGCTCCCGGTCAGCAGCAAGGCGGTGCCGAGCAGGTCGGGCTCGGCGTGGGCGACGAACGCCGGGAAGGCGGTGTCCCGCTGGTCCACGCGCCCCTCCTCCCGATCGTCGGCGGAACCGTATCGACCCGATGCGCTCGCGGGGGACAGGCGCACACTGTCTCCTCTCATGTCCCATCCCGACGCCACCCCGCCCGCGACGCTGATCGCGCGGTTGCGCGCGGCCGGGTGCGTGTTCGCCGAGGACGAGGCGGAGCTGCTGGCCGAGGCCGCGGACGGCCCCCGGCACCTGGAGCAGCTGGTGACCCGGCGGGTGGCCGGCGAGCCGCTGGAGCAGGTGCTGGGCTGGGCCGGGTTCTGCGGCCTGCGGGTGGCCGTCGCGCCGGGGGTGTTCGTCCCCCGCCGCCGCACCGAGTTCCTGGCGACCGAGGCGGTGGCCCGGGCCGGGCGGGGCAGCGTCGTCGCCGACCTGTGCTGCGGCACCGGCGCGGTCGGGCTGGCCGTGGCCGTCGCCGTCGGCGAGGTGCGGCTGCACGCGGCCGACATCGACCCCGTGGCGGTCGCCTGCGCCCGCCGGAACCTGGCACCGCTCGGCGCGTGGGTGCGGCAGGGCGACCTGTTCGACGCCCTCCCGTGGTCGCTTCGCGGGCAGGTGGACGTGCTGGTGGTCAACGCCCCCTACGTGCCGACGGACGAGATCGCGCTGATGCCGCGCGAGGCGCGCGAGCACGAGGCCCGGGTCGCGCTGGACGGCGGACCCGACGGCGTCGCGGTGCACCGCCGGGTCGCGGCCGGCGCGGGCGGGTGGCTCTCGCTCGGCGGATCACTGCTCATCGAGACCAGCGAGGAGCAGGCTGCGGTCACCGAGGCCGCGGTGGCCGCCGGCGGGCTGCGCACCACCGTGCTGCACGACGAGGACCTCGAGGCGACCGTCGTCGTCGGTACCCGCCCCTGAACGCACGACGGCCCCCACCCGGTGGGTGGGGGCCGTCGGTCGGTCGCGCCGGCGCGTCAGATCGGCTGGACGCCGAAGGCGGTGGCCAGCTTCTCGATCTTGCGGGCCCGGCCGAGCCGGGGGAGGTCGCTGCCGTCGCGGATGACCTGGCCGCGGGCGTCGAAGTCGGCCAGGAAGTCCCGCGCCCAGGCGACGTCGGACGGTGTCGGGCTGATGACCTCGTTGATCACCGGCAGCTGGTCCATCTGCAGGCACAGCTTGCCGGTGAGGCCCAGCGAGACGGTGGTCGCGGACTGCTCGCGCAGGATCGGGTGGCTGGTGCTCACCGTCGGCCCGTCGATCGGCCCGGGCAGGCCGCCCACCCGGCTGGCCACGACCAGGCGGGAGCGGGGGTAGGCCATCGCCAGGTCGTCGGCGCTGGTGCCGGTGTCGCGGCGGTAGTCGCCACTGCCGAACGCCAGCCGGAACGCGCCGCGGGCGCGGGCGATGTTGACCGCCTCCTCGATGCCCAGCGCGGACTCGACCAGCGCGAGCACCGGAGTCTTGCCGCCGAGCCGGTCGTAGGTCTCGGTGACGTGCTCGGCGGCCTCGGTCTTGGCCAGCATGACGCCGTTCAGGCCGGGCAGCCCGGCCAGCTCGGCGACGTCATCGGCCCAGAAGGGGGTCGAGTGGTCGTTGATCCGCACCCACGCGCGCTTCTCGCCGCTGGAGAGCCACTCGACGACGTCGGCGCGGGCCTCCGGCTTGCGGGCCGGGTCGACCGCGTCCTCGATGTCGAGGACGATCTGGTCGGCGCGGGAGTCGTGCGCCTCGTCGAACAGCTCCTTGCGGGCGCCGTTGACGAGCAGCCACGAGCGGGCGATCTCTGGGTCGACGTTCCTGCCTCTGTGCACCCGGTCATTCTGGGGCCCCGGTCGCCGTCCGGCCCGACCGGGGTCCTGCCGTGTCGCGGTGGGGGGGGGGGGGGGGGGGGCGGGGGGGGGGGGGGGGGGGCGGGGGGCGCGGGCCCCGGCGCCGCCGACCACACCCCCCCCCCCCCCCCCCCCC